>WQTL01000153.1 GCA_009786275.1 Bacillota bacterium
CATGAAAAACACAAGGAAGCCTTGACGGATAAGGCTTCCTCTTTTCACTGGTGGTCCCTCAGGGATTTGAACCCAGGACAACCCGATTATGAGTCGGGGGCTCTGACCAACTGAGCTAAGGGACCGCAACGCAAAAATTATAACATACTGCGCGCATAAATGCAAGAGAAAAATTCAATGCTTCCACGCCAAACGCATGAACCTGTTCCCTCCTCGAAAATGTGTTCGCCAGTTTCTTGCGCTTCACAGCAGGAGGACACGTTCGAGATGCTTTTCGGGGTTGGTGCCGATGGCGAAGCGTTTTTTCGCAGGCTTAGCGGCTTGCGCCCCGCTTCGAAAAGCTTCAGAACGTGGAGCGCCAGTTTGCGGACGATGTTCAGATTGAAGGCGGCCTGCTTTTCGAGTGTATGGTTGGCGTCTTCGCGAAAAGTCACGTCCAGGTATTGGCAGACGGAGGACATCGCGTGGCTGCCGCAGCGCAAGGCCCTGCGTCTTCGAAGTAAAGCTTCACATCGTCACAGAGATTTCCCTGGTTGCCCTTCAGCGCAAGCACGTGCGTTAGGATGCGACCGAAGAGAGAGCATTCTCGCAGGCCCGCCTTAGCGGGGCACAGCGCGTTTTTGCCGAATTTTCTTAATCTTTTCTCCTTCATCGTTGCTGAGCATCTCGTTCCACAGCGTTTGAAACCCCTGCCATTACCGTGTCCAGGTATTTCAGCAATTCGCTCATTTTCTCAGCCCCCTTGGGCTGATTATACCACATCCTTCGGCTTTTGTTAATAGTTTCTTTACTCATGCGTTTGGCGTGTGTCTCTTGAGTTGTTTTTTCCCGAACTCATCGAAAGCGCCTCCATCTGCACGTCGTCGTGCCATTGCCCGTCCGTGAACACCACGCCGTGGCGGCGGCCGCACTCTTTGAAGCCCGCCTTTTTGTAGCAGGCGATGGCCCGGGCGTTGTCGCTGTGCACGTGCAGGTCGATGTTGCGCAGGCCCAGCCAGCGGAAGCCATACTCCAGCAGCAGCCGGATCGCCTCGGCGCCGTAGCCCTTGCCGCGGTCCTCCGCCTCGCCGATGAAGATGCCCAGCGTGGCTTTCTGATGCAGCTGGTTTAGGTCCATCAGGCCCACGCCGCCGATGAGCCGCCCGCCGCGCGCATTGTCGTCCTCGCGCAGGACGATGGCGAACTGGTAACAGTCCGTCTTTTTGGTGTTTTCCTCAATCCACGCGCGCTCGTTGAGCAGGGTGGTCATGCCGCTGAACCCGCCCAGCCAGCGCGTGACCTCGATGTCGTTGAGCCACTTGACGTAGGTCTCCAGGTCGTCCGGGTCGATGGGGGAGAGGTAGATGCGCTCGCCGGGGATTTTTTCGAAATAGGGCATGGTCAAACCTCCAATGTCATTGCGTCGTTCAAAATGATATATCGCCCGGGCACAATCATATCCAGTGCCCGCACCTGCTCGTCGTAGCGGTCGAGAAAATCCCTTCCGTGGTGAAGATACGCCAGCTTGCCCGGGAAAATGCCGCGTTCGAGCAGCTCCCGCGCGACCGCTGGCGGGTGGTGGTGGCCGGTTTCCATCAGGAGCAGGTCGCAGCCGTCCATCAGCGCGGCATAGTCCTCCGCGCCCTTCGTGTCGCCCGAATACACCACGCGCCTGCCCTCGCACTCGATCAAAAACCCGAACGAGCGCCAAGGCGCGCCGTCCTCATGTGCCAAATGCCGGTTGTGCAGCGCCGTGACGCGGAAGCCCTCGTCGTCGAAGAGCAGGCCGTCCGCGTATTCGCGCCTTTGAATTTCATCGCCCATGCCGCACAGGAACGCCGCGCCGTCCCAGATGCGCATGTCGGGGAGGAGCAGCTCGATTTCATGCGCGGGGAGCCGCTTTTGCACCCTGATTAGCTTGCCCACCGTCCAGAGCAGATTCGCCAGCCCGCCCGCGTGGTCGATGTGCGGGTGGGAGATGACCACCTTGCGCAGGCGCAGCAAATCCACGCCCATCCTGTGCGCGGTGTAGGCGCAGCCCTCCCCGGCGTCGAACCAGTAGAGCCTTTCGTTATGCTCGAACGCGAAGGCGGTGTGGTGGCGGCCGGGGTATGGCTCCGTGCCGGAGCAGGTGCCGAAGACGTGGAGGAGCATGGCGGGGCCTCCTGTAGAGGTCGCTGCCCACAGCGACCCGTCTATCAAAAATATGTTTGCGGCGCCGTAATGCATACTAATCTACGATTTCATAAAGTTTCGTGTCCAGGTTTTCCTGTCCCGTCCACGCCAGAAAGTCTGCCAGTGCGTCGCGCTGCACCATGATTTTGCCGCGCCCGCAGGGGTGGCGGTTCGTGCCGGATTTCTTCACGCCGGAAATCCAGTACTCCTCGCCGGTCTGCGCGTCAACATGATTTCCGCTTACGCCGTTCCAACGCCGCAGTTCACGGCCATTGAAATATACCGTCCGCCCGGTTTTGGAAAACGCGACATGCGCGATCCACGCCGGGCCGTCGTCAGAATGGCCGGTTTTTAGTTCGATGTAATTCAGTTCTGTCTGCATAGCACACCCTGTAGAAGTCGCTGCCCACAGCGACCCGCCTATCAAAAAAACATGTACATACCGGGCGGTTGTGGGCAACCGCCCCTACAATCCATGCGTATCCTCACGCCTTCCCCGCGCAGCCCAGCACATGCTCGATCTTGTGCTCCACCATGGCCTGGATGGCCGCCCTTGCCGGCTTGAGGTAATCCCTTGGGTCGAAGTGCTTGGGATTCTCGGCGAGATGCTTGCGCAGCGCGGCGGTCATGGCCAGGCGCAGGTCGCTGTCGATGTTGATCTTGCACACGGCCATACCGGCGGCCCGGCGCAGCATATCCTCGGGGATGCCGATGGCGTCGTCGAGCGCGCCGCCGTAGCGGTTGATCTCCGCCACGAACGCCTGCGGCACGGAGCTGGCCCCATGCAGCACGATGGGGAACTTCGGCAGGCGGGCGGCGACCTCCTCGAGGATATCGAAGCGCAGCTGGGGCTTCGTGCCGGGTTTGAACTTGAACGCCCCGTGGCTGGTGCCGATGGCGATGGCCAGGGAGTCCACGCCCGTGCGGGTGACGAAGTCCTCCACCTGCGAAGGCTGGGTGTAGCTGGCGTCCTCGGCGGAGACGTTCACGTCGTCCTCCACGCCGGCCAGCTGGCCCAGCTCGCCCTCCACGGTGACGCCATGGGCATGGGCGTACTCGACAACCTTGCGGGTCAGGGCCACGTTGTCCTCGTAGGGGTGGTGCGAGCCGTCGATCATCACGCTGGAAAACCCGCCGTCGATGCAGCTTTTGCAGGTCTCGAAGTCCGGGCCGTGGTCCAGGTGCAGGGCGATGGGCAGGCCCGTGGTCTCAATGGCGGCCTCCACCAGCTTGACGAGGTACGCGTGGTTCGCGTAGGCGCGCGCGCCCTTGCTGACCTGCAAAATCAGCGGCGCGCTGAGGTTCTGCCCGGCCTGCACGATC
>WQTL01000154.1 GCA_009786275.1 Bacillota bacterium
GCGCGGGGGATTCCACCGGCAGGTCCCACTCCTGCCCCTGCCCGCCGCCCTCCCCGGCGGTGAGGGAAAGCACCGGCAGGCCCGCGCCCAGCAGCATGGCCGCTTCGCCGGGCTCCATGCCCGCCCGCGCCGCGAGCTCCGCGATGCCGGGCTCGCGCCCCAGGGAGGCCGCCAGGCTCTCCTGCAATCGCAGCAGGCCGCGGGCACGCTCCTTCGTGGTGCGGCCCACCTTCACGGCGCCGCCCTCGCGGAACAGGCGCTTGATCTCGCCCAGGATCACCGGCACGGCGTAGGTGGAAAAGGCCGGGCCGCGCCCCGGGTCGAAGGCGTCGGCGGCCTTGATGAGCCCCACGCAGCCGGCCTGCACCAGGTCGTCGAACTCCGCGCCGCGCCCCAGCAGCCTGCGGGCGCACAGGTAGACCAGGCCCATGTTCTGTTCGACAAAGGCGTTGCGGTCTTCGATTTTGGGAGAGGTGGCGGTCATTGCGCGCGGCCCTTGATGCGCTTTTCCAGCGTGACGCTGGTGCCCGCCCCCGCCCGCGAGCGTACGCTGAGCTTGTCCATGAAGCTCTCCATCACCGCGAAGCCCAGGCCCGCGCGCTCCTCCCCCAGGGAGGAATACAGGGGCTCGCGCGCCTTGGCGATGTCGGCGATGCCGCAGCCCCGGTCCTTCACCAGGATGCGGACCAAGCCGTCGCCGTAGACCCGCACCCACAGGGTGATTTTGCCGCGGGTATCCGGGTAGGCGTGGACGATGCAGTTGGTCACGGCCTCGCTCACGGCGGTTTTGATGTCGGTGAGCTCCTCCACGGTGGGGTCCAGCTGGGCCGCGAAGGCCGATACGGCCGCCCGGGCGAAGCCCTCGTTCACCGAGCGGCTGTCCATCTCCAGCTTCACCTGATTGATGAGTGTGTGTTTCATACGTATGTTTTCTCCTTTTCCGCGCCAAGCTCGCTTGGCGTTTTGGGCTTGAGCCTGGCCAGGGCCTGCAGCCCCGAAAGCTGCATCATGCGGTAGGCCACGGGGGAAAGGTTCACCGCCTCCAGCTCGCCGCCGTAAGCGCACAGCTGCTTGTAGCGCCCCATCACCAGCCCCACCGCGGAGCTGTCCATGAAGCTCACTTCGCCGAAGTCCAGCACGAGGGTGGGCGGGTGCAGCTTCATCATGGATTGGTCGATCTGGCCGCGCAGGGCCGCCGCGCTGTGGTGGTCGATCTCCCCGCTTAAAAATGCGGTCAGCCGGCATTTTTCGTAGTGCAGTTGAACGGGCATGGGTCGCCCTCCTTTCCGGTAGTTCCTGGAAAGAACTATAGCATGTCCGGCATAAAAAAACGCTCGAACCATGGAACCGCATAGGAAAAACCCCGCGTCTCGCTGAGCGAAACGCGGGGCGGCGAAAAGCGTTGCGGAGCGGCGTTCCCTGCCTTATTTCACATTCACCCCGCTGAACACGCTGAAATACCGTATCGTCAGCACCGGGTGGGCGGGGTCGTAGGGCCTGCCGGTGATGGCCTTGGCGTCGCAGCCGCCGAAGATGGACGTGCCGCTGCACTCCACGCGCACGCCGGGGGGCGTGATGATGTCCACCCCGCCGAAGAGGGTGTTGGCCTCCACCGTGACGGGCTCGGTGAAATCCGCCTGGACGAGGTTGGCCGTCACGCTGCCGAAGATGGCCGAGAAGCGCCCGCCCTTCAGCTGCCTGCAGTCGCTGCGGCAGGCCTCGCTGCTGAACAGCGCGAAGCGGGTGGGGTAGCTCTCGCCGCTGGCAGGGGTGCTGCCGGCCGGGGCCGGGCCGGCGGCGTAGGCGCCCTGCGGCGGCGCATCGTAAGGCACGCCCGCAGCCGGGGGCGGGGGCAACTCCCTGCGGGGCCTGACCATGTGGATAATCAGCAAGATGCCCAGCGCGATGAGGGCCATGGATACCTCGGCGGCCCACCATTGCCGCCAGGTGAGTAGGAAAAATTCCTGCAAACGGGCGAAGAGCAGCACCGCCGTACCCAGCATCATGCAGTTCCAGAAGCGTGCGCCGTGGGACACCATGGACACCACAGCCGCGGCCATGATGAGCAGGGTCCACCAGCCGGCGAACCAATAGGGCTGCCAATCAAAGAAATAGATGCCGATGAGCACCGCCCCCACGGCGATCAGCAGCGCCGCGAGCAGGATGGTACCGATATTTCTGCGTCTCATGACAGGGCCTCCTCATTCCTAATGCTTAATTCTTAATGCTAAATGCTTAATGGCTTTATCGCGTAGCTGTTTTGCTTCAATTCATTCAGAATTAAGCATTCAGCATTCAGCATTGGCAAGCTCCTCGCCCCGCATCACCTGCAAAAACTGCTCGCCGGTGATGGTTTCGCGCTTGATCAGCACGCCGGCCACGCGCTGCAGCTGCGCCATGTTGTCCTGCAAAATCTGCTTGCAGCGGGCATAGGCGCTGTCGATGAAGCGCTTGATCTCCAGGTCGATGTGCTCGGCCATATATTCCGAGTAGCTGCGGGTCTGGCCGTAGTCGCGCCCCAGGAAGATTTCGTCGTGGCCGGAGGTGTAGGCAACGGTGCCCAGCTCGCTCATGCCGTAGCGGGTGACCATGTCGCGGGCCATCTTCGTGGCGCGCTCGATGTCGTTGGAGGCCCCGGTGGAGATGTCGTCCAGGGTGAGGGCCTCTGCCACGCGCCCGCCCAGCAGCGAGACGATGGTCTCCTCCATGTCGGTCTTGGAGACGAAATCCTTGTCCTCCGTGGGCAGGTACATCGTGAAGCCCCCCGCCAGCCCGCGGGAGATGATGGAAATCTGGTGCACGTCGTCCTGGCTCTCCAAATAGAACGAGGCGACGGCGTGGCCTGCTTCATGATAGGCCGTGAGTTTCAGATCTTTTTCGGTTTTCTTGTGGGATTTCTTCTCCGTGCCCACCACGACCTTCAGCATGGCGTTTTCGATCTCCACGTGGGTGACGGCCTTTTTGCCGTTCCGCGCGGCCAGCAGCGCGGCCTCGTTCAAGAGGTTCTCCAAATCCGCGCCCGTAAAGCCGGCAGTGGTCTGCGCGATGACCTTCAGGTCCACGTCGGGGGCGAGGGGCTTGTTGCGCGCGTGGACTTTTAAGATGGCCTCGCGGCCGCGCACGTCCGGCACGAGGACCGTCACCTGCCTGTCGAAGCGGCCCGGGCGCAGCAGCGCGGGGTCCAGGATGTCGGGCCGGTTGGTGGCGGCGATGATGATGACGCCCTCGTTGGTGCCGAAGCCGTCCATCTCCACCAACAGCTGGTTGAGGGTCTGCTCGCGCTCGTCGTGGCCGCCGCCCATGCCCGCGCCGCGCTGACGGCCCACGGCGTCGATCTCGTCGATGAACACGATGGCGGGCGCGTGCTTCTTGGCCTGCTGGAACATATCGCGCACGCGGCTGGCGCCCACGCCCACGTAGAGCTCCACGAAATCGGAGCCCGAAATGCTGAAGAAGGGCACGTCGGCCTCGCCGGCCACG
>WQTL01000155.1 GCA_009786275.1 Bacillota bacterium
TAGTTGGCGAAGGACGAAAAATGCCCGGTCAAATCCTCACGGGGATTGTCCCAGGCAAAATGGAGCATCTTTATTTTGATGTCGCGCAGCAGGGGCATGATGTCCTTGCACAGGCGAATATCCAGCCCTTGCGTGAAGTCCACCGCCGCGCCGCTGGTGGCCAGTTGCAGCAGCAGGCGCTCCCGGTCGGGGCAGGCAAGCAGATTGGGGTCCAGAAGCTTTATCACCCGCTGTCCTCTGTGAAACCCGTCCAGGTCGCCTACTTGCCGGGACGCGCGGCCCTCCTTTTCGCTCACGATGCTGAAAGGGCAGGCCCTGGGGCAACCGCGCGTCAAAAAGCCATAGGCTTCATGGTATTGCGGGTAGAGCGAATAATCCGGGCACATGTGCTCCACTGCGTTCGGCAGCTTGTTTTTCAGGCCGCAGCCCGTGCCGCCGCGAACGATATTGTCCGCGAGGATCGGCGCGTCATAGGCCGGGCTTTCCGTGAAAATCTTGCTGACATAGGCCCGGTCGTAGTGTTTGCCGGGCTGGTGCCATTCCACGTGATCGCCCAGGGCCTTGTGCGCAGCGGATAATTTCATGAGCGCCAGGTTGGGGAAGCGGGTGCCGTCCGCGTCAATGAGGGCTATGTTCATGGGGCGCCCCCCCGCTTTCGCGCGGCTATGTCGTCCAGCAGCTTCCGGGTGCAGAAACCGCAGAAATTGCTGCGCTCGTCGCGGTAGGGGCAATCCGTGCAGTAATACACCCGCCCGCCCTCCACGCAAAAAATATCCTTGTCACCATAGCGCCCGCCCACGTCGCGCTGCCAGCGCAGGAGATAGCCAAGCTGCGCCGTGGTCAAAGGCAAGTTAAGCAGGTCGAAGGGCTGCATATTCAACAAAGCCTTATGTGTCAAGCCCTCCGCGTGAAGGATATCGGCCAGGTAAGCGAGGACTTTCCGATGCCCGCGCAGCGCCTCATGGATACGTTTGATGGCTTCCCCGCTGTAGCCCAAGGCGCGCAGTTGCTCGGCGGGGCAGCGGTCAAGCCGTTCCACGCTGCGGTAGTCGTCTCCGTGCAGCCGCCGCTTGAGCTTGTCGCTCAGGTGGGCCAGTTCCTCCACCGGGGTATTCGGGTTCCAGAGGTTCATTCTGGCACCCCCACATCCTTTGGCTGTTTCCCCGTGCCGTCCTCCGGCACATGGGGCACGTAGGGCCTGCCGTCGCGCACGGCAAAAGTACGGCGGTCAAAAGCCATGCGCGCGTCATATTTTTTGCTGTAATAATGACCGTCCCGTATGCGGGTGACAGCGCCTTGCCCTGCCTGCCATGTCACCCAGGGCATTTCCGCGCCGGGCTTGTGGCCCAGGAAAATTGTCTGGCCGCGCTCCGACTTGGCCCTGACGAGATGGTAGCCATCCACGAACACCGGCGCGGTTTCGGGTTCATACGTTGCGCCGCAGCGCTGCATGATCTCGGCAAACTGGCAGATATGATAGCAGTCGCCGTCAACCGCGGTGTGGCATTCGTCCAGGTGCTTACACTCCGCAACGCGTTCCTCCCCGTCAGGATAGGAAATGACGATGCTGCCGCCGTCCGGGATGGTAAACAGCGTCTTGTACTGCGGGTCAATGAAGCGGATTTGCTTGTCGTTGGTATTGCCTGTATCGTAGGGGATGCCCCTGGTTGCGGACCTGGCGCGGCGGTCTAAGTCCGCAACAGCGTCCACACGCTCCGCGCGGTAAACACCCCAATAATAGTCGGTGGGCGTGTCGCGGCCTGCCTGCCACGTCACCCAGGGGGTCGGCGAGCGCGGGTTGTGGGCAAGCACAATAAACAGATCCTCCGCAGGCTTTCGCGCCACGATGCGACAGCCTGCGTTGAATTCGGGCGTGGGGTCGGGCGCAATCGTGGTTCCGGCCTCCGCAGCGGTAGCGGCGAGCTGATGAAAGCTGTGTTGTGTGCCGTCCATCTCCACGTGCTTTTCATCTACATATCTGCATCGCATAAAATACTGCTCGCCGCTGGAATGCGTGATAACGACGTTGCCGCCGTCCGGGATGGTGAACAGCGTGTTTTGGTCGGTGCCGATGAAGCTGATCATTTTTTCTTGGGATATATCCACTGAAGTTTTCCTCCTATCATGTTTTTGTTTTTCACAAGCCTTACGCTTCATCATCCTGAATTCTCAGCCTGTGCGCTACAACCGGCCTCGGCGGCCTGCCGCGCTGCCATTCCAGGACGCGCCGGTCGAAGTCCTCGTTCGCTTTCCAGCCCTCGGTGTAGAGGATGGGATAATCGTAACCGTCCCGCACCTGGGAGCGTTCCAACGTGACGTAGCGCCAGAAATGATTGAGGTCGCGCCCCAGCGCGATGATATTGCCGGGCACGGGCATCTTGCGGATGATGCGGTAATTCTCGTAATACGCAGGCTCGGCTTCCGGCGCAAAGGTCGAACCCGTGCGCTGGCGCTCCGCCGCAAACGCGGACAAATAGCGCTCCGTGCCGTCAAATTCGGTCAGGTCGTCAGTCACATAGCGGCATACCTTTATATGCTGCTGGCCGTTGGCCTCCGTAATAACAATGCTGCCCCCGTCCGGGAGCAGGAACAGGGTGTTGCCGCCCGCGTCGATAAAGCGAATTTGCTTGGGCGACTTCGGGGTTCGCCTGCGCCTGAGATATTTAAGAAGCTTTTGCATTGCCGTTTCCGTCCCTCCGCAGCCGATATTTGTTTGGCAGACGCCCGCCGTACTCGCTGTACAGCGGCTCAATAGTGATCGCCCCGGCCCGTTCCAGCCTGTGCAAGTTGCGGCCTACGGCGCTCCTGCTCATGCCGATGGCCTCGGCGATACGCCGCTGGGGGATGATGATCTGGTCGTAGTCGTCCGTGATGTCCCGCAGCACCAATAGCAGCAATTTTGCCGTTACGGGCGTGGCGGTGGCACAGGGGCGGTAGTTTTCCAGTTTGTTCATGATGTGTAAAATCCTCCTTACGATTTTTTTCTGAGAAAAAGCATAGACTACAATCGTAGCGGATTGATTGTCAGGCAAAGTGATTTGCTGGATACAATCGGAACAATCCACTACTAGGCGGGGAATTCCCCGCCATTTTTTATTTCCCGAACGGATGGCGGGGATGTAAAAAGGGGAAGCAGCCAAAGCCGCTTCCCCCGCTGGGTTTTACATGGATTTCAGGATTTACGCGTTTTCTGCGGGTTCCTCGGTGATTTCTTCCTCGTCCTTGCCGCGCTTGCGCAGCCACAGCACGGCCCCGCCCGCAATGATCAGCACCACCAAGGCGATCACAACGATAGTCTTGCTGTCGCCCGTCTTGGGCAGCGGCTCCTGCGGCGGCACGGGCATATCGGGGGTCACGGGCACTTCGGGTTCCTCCGGCTGCACGGGTTCACCGGGGATGCGCTCGTTGGTGACTTCCAGCAGCACCACGGAGCCGTCCTTGCCCACGATGGCCTTCAGCACGTCCTCGCTGCGGTTGTAGCCC
>WQTL01000156.1 GCA_009786275.1 Bacillota bacterium
CCCGGCGGGCGTATCCCCCGGCAGCCCCGCGATGAGGTCGCAGTTGAGCGCGAAGCCCGCCGCCCGCGCCGCCTCGTATGCCTCGTAAAACTGCGCCGCCGTGTGCCTGCGGCCCGCCCGGGCCAGGACAGCGTCGTCCAGGCTCTGTGGGTTCACGCACAGGCGGTGCACGCCATGCGCTTGCAGGACTTGCAGCTTTTCCGGCGTGAGCGTATCGGGCCGACCCAGCTCCACGCTGAATTCGCCCGGCCGCGCGAACGAATTGCTCAATGCGCCGCATATGCTCTCCAGCTGCGCCGGTGAGAGAATCCCCGGCGTGCCCCCGCCGATGTAGATCGACTCCAGCTCCAGGCCCAGCTCCCCCGCGATTCGGCCCGTATGGGCGATTTCGGCGCAGAGCTTCTCGACATACGCCGGGATGAGCCGCTGCGCGCTCGGGCGCTCGATCGTATGCGAAACGAAGGAGCAGTAGCTGCACCGGCTGGGGCAGAAGGGAATGGAGACGTACAGGCTGAACGAGCGCGGCGCGGTGCGCGCGAGGATGGGCTCCTCGGCCCGCGCTACGGCGGCGGCCAGGGCGGTCTTTTCGGGGCTGACCCAGAGGGCGTCGCGAAAATAACGCTCGGCCCGGGGTTCGCCCTCGTCACGGCGCAGGCGCAGCATGAGCTTGGCGGGCCGCACGCCCGTGAGCAGCCCCCAGGGCGGTGTATAGCCCGTGGCGCGGCGCAGCAGGGCGAAGAGCATCCTGGCCATGGTGAGCTCGGGGTTTTCCCCCGCGGGCCTTGCGATGGACAGCCGCCGCCTGCCGGTGAAGAGCTTGACCTCTATTCTTCCTTGCACGATGCGTGTAATCGCGGCGATAGCCCCCCTCTTCAGAGGGGGGTGCCCCTGAAGGGGGCGGGGGGTGTTTTTTTCAACGCGCAGGCTCTCCGCCGGGTAGAACACGCGGCAGAGATTCTCCATTTCGAAGTGGTAGGGGTGGTTGCGGACGTATAAAATCATAGCGCAATCATACCTGTAGAGACGCACGGCAGTGCGTCTCAAACCAAACATTATGCTTTTTCGCGGAGACGCACTGCCGTGCGTCTCTACAGCTTCACATACGGGTTGCACCTGCGCTCGTGCTCGAGGGAGCTTGCCTGACCATGCCCGGGCAGAACCGCGCACTCCCCCAGGATCGCGTACAGCCGCAGGACGGACGCCCGCAACGTGGGCCAGTCGCCGCCGGGGAGGTCATCGCGGCCAACCTCCTCGAAGAAGAGGGTGTCGCCCGTGAAAAGAAAGCCCTCCGGCTGCGCGAGATAGCTCACTCCGCCCCGAGTGTGGCCCGGCGTGGCGATCACCCGCAAGTGGCTTTCGTTCAATGGAATCACGCCGCCGTCCCGGAGGAGCAGGTCCGGCGCGGCGGGATTGCGCAGGCGGTGGCCCTGCGGCCCGTCCTCCGCCTCGCCCGTGAGGCAAGCCGCGTCGCCCGCGCCGATGCCGATTTGCGCGCCCGGATAGGCCGCTTTCGCGCTGGCGACGCCCTGTATGTGGTCGAAATGCCCGTGGGTCAGCAGGATATAGCGCAGATCGCCGCCCTGCGCCGCGATGGTTTCACGCACACGGCGGCTGAAAATCCCGCAATCGACCAGCGCAAGCGCGCCGCCGTCGTTGAGGATATAACAGTTACTTTCGAGCATACCGACGGGGATGGCGGTGTAGGTCATGGCTTCCTCCATATCTCCGTGTCCATCAATATCGTCACCGGGCCGTGGTTGAGCAGTTCCACATGCATTTCCGCGCCGAATACGCCCGTCTGCACGCTTTGCACGCCCTCGCTCCGCAGGCATTCGCAGAAACGGTCATACAGCGCGTTGGCCTCTTCCGGCGGCGCGGCGTCGGTGAATGCCGGCCTGTTGCCCTTTTTGATATCCGCGCACAGGGTGAACTGCGAGATCACCAGGGCACTGCCCTGGGTATCAAGCAAAGACAGGTTCATCTTGCCCGCGTCGTCGCGGAACACGCGCAGCTTGGCGATTTTCGCGGCGAGCAGCGCGGCCTCGCGTTCGGTATCGCCCCAGGCCACGCCCAGCAGGACTAAGAAGCCCCCCCCGATGGAGCCCGTGACTTCACCATCCACGGTGACGTTGGCGCGGGTGACGCGCTGGACAACGGCTTTCATAGGCCCTCCTGTTCTCCCCCCTGCGCCCGCGCCCATGGGTAAGCGCGTAAAGCCCCCGGCCCAAAAGGGCTGGGGGCGGAGGGTTGTTTAGTCCTCTTCTGCGTCCGGTTTGGCGAGCATTTGATGAACAGCTTTTTCAACGTCTTCTCTGGTGAAAAGACCGTGTGAATAGGCGAAAAGGCGATAGATTTCAAGTTCACCAGCCAATCGCTCGATAATTTCCCCTGCATTTGGCATTGCGCTCACCGTCCTTTCTTCACTGTTTTTGCACATGCATTATAGCATACTCCATGTGCGTTGTCAAGCGCTACACAATCGTAAATTCAATCATCAGGTATTCCGCGGTGGGATAGCGGTTGTGCAGGTTGTCCCATTTTTCGAACTCGCCGTCGCTTTGGACGAAATATTCCTCCAGGGGGTTGAATTCCCGGAGGAACAGATACCTGCCGGGCGGCAGCGCGCCGAAGGCCCACGCCCACTCGATGGCGAAGCTGTCCCTTTTGCCCGCCCGCAGCGTAAACATCGGCAGCGTCCAGGCGATATTTTCGCTCGTATAGGGCACGGCCAGCCAGCGCCCATCCTCGTAACGCGCCAGCTCATAGGGGTTGCCGTAGCCGTAATCCGCGCGGGATTGATTTTTCAGCGAGAACGAAATGCCCGTGGGGCTGGCTTCCGGTTCGCCCGACAGAACGATATTTTCGCTTGTCTTGCCCGCCGTCATGAAGTCAAGCATGCCCTGGCGATAGTCATAGACTGGGGCGATGTCGCCATCCCAGGCGAGCTCGTCAAACTCGACGGCCACATCGCCGGACATCAGAAACTTATACCTGCCCGGGGAAATTACCAAACCCCATTGGGGGGAAATTTGCCTGACGACGCCCGGCGGGAGGGTGAACGCCGCGCCGGTGCTTTCCCGCGCGTGTTCCGGCAGCCATTGCCCGTCCGCATAGCGTTCCAGGCGGTAGCTGTCGTCATAGTGATATGTCCCCTGCGAGGTGTTGCGCAGAAGGAAGCTCAGGCCGAAGCCGTTGTTGTGGACGACCTGCGTATCATACGAGCCGTCGAATTCGACTGTGCTGTTGGGCGAATCCCCCGCACAGCCTGCCAAAAGACATAGGCTGACGGCGATTACTAAAAGCGATAGTGCTTTTTTCGTTTTGCTCCCCCCGCATATCTAAAATCTAGTATCCCGTAAATACTATTGCTTGCACAAAACAAGAAACTGTGGCATACTCTAAGAAAAGGGGGTATACCGAAATGCCGAGGAAGAAGTACGAAGTAAAGCCAACAGAGGAAGAAAAAGAAACGTTGAACGAAATCAC
>WQTL01000157.1 GCA_009786275.1 Bacillota bacterium
CGGCGGGCGGGCTTTCCATCGCCTTGGGGATCATCGGCGCGGCGGGCTTTAAAGAGCAGGTCATCGGCGAGCCGCCGGTGCTGGCCCAGCCGGTGAGCGCCCAGGCCGCCATCCGCCTGATTATGGCCCTCGCTCCCCTGGTGTTCCTGACCGTGGGCATCCTGGTCAGCGCGCGCTACAAGCTGAACAAAGACAACCACGCCCGCGTGCTCGCCGCCATGGAAGGCCCGGAGGAGGAAAGGGCGGCGGCGCTGGCGGCACTATAAAAATATACATAGGAGAAGATTATGGATCAAATCACCGTGCAGGGCCGCCGTTTCGTTGACCCGCGGGGCCGCGAGCGCATCTTCCACGGCGTCAATTTTCCCATGGGGAAAACCGACCCCCCCACCCTCGAGGAGCCCTTCTTCGCCAAATGCAAAGAGCTCGGCTTCAACATGCTGCGCCTGGGCCCCTGTTGGAGCAAGCTCGAGCCGCAGCCGGGGCAGTACGACGAGGAATACCTGAAGATCATCGACGGCATTTTTGACCTGTCGGCGAAGTACGGCATCTATGTATTCCTGGATATGCACCAGGACCTCTGGTCGGACTTCGGCGTGCATGTGGGCGACGGCGCGCCCGCCTGGGCCACCCTGGATGACGGCTACGGCTACACCAAGCCGAAGGTCATCTGGGGCGAGGGCTATCTCTGGGGCAAGGGCATCTTCAGGGCCTTCGACCACTTCTGGAACAACGACCCGGTGTACGGCAAGGGGCTACAGGAGCACTACGCGGATTTATGGCGGATGCTCGCCCTGCGCTACGGGGAGCACCCGGCCTTCTTCGGCTTCGATTTCCTCAACGAGCCGCACCCCGGCACCCTTGGCGGCAAAATCTTCCGCACACTTGTGGCGAAGCTGGTGGGCGTGATCGCGCTGCTCCCCGGCGTGAAGCGCGGGCAGGCGCTCAAAGCGCTGTGCGGCGAAAACACCCACGAGGTGCTGGATATCCTCGACGCCCGGGTGATGCGCGAGGTCACGCGCGCGGCGGAGGGGCTCGTGCGCAAGTTCGAGAAGGAGCGCTACGAGCCCTTCATAGAGCGCATGACCAAGGCCGTGCGCGAGGCCACACCCAAGGGTGTGATTCTGATGGAGCACAACTATTTTTGCAACATCGGCGTGCCCTTCGGGGCCGATTTCCCCGAGGGGGAGACCCAGGGCTGCTTCAGCCCCCACGCCTACGACTTCACGGTGGACGGCCCGCTGTACGACCACGCCAGCAGCGAGCGCGTGGGGTTCATGTTCGAGGAGAGCGCTCGCGCGCAAAAACGCATGCAGGCCCCCGTGCTGGTGGGCGAATGGGGCTCCGCGGGCTCGAAGGGGAGCACCGCCTGGTACCCCCACATGGAATACCTGCTGGATTTCTTCGACGCCCGGGGCTGGTCGAACACCTACTGGGCCTACTGGCACGGCCTGTTCGGCTGGGAGAGCTTCATGGCCGTGCTGTGCCGCCCCTATCCCGTGGCGGTCAACGGCACGCTGGAGAACTTCCGGGTGCGCCCCAGCGCGAAGACCTGTACGCTGTGGTACACGCCCGCCCCCGCGCCGCTGGAAGCGCCCACGGAGATTTACCTCCCGGGGGCCCTTGAGAGCGTGGACGCGGGCCCGGGCGCGAAAATCTCCATGAACGGCAAGATATTGCAGGTGATCACGAAATCACCGAAGATTACGGTGCGGTATAAGTGACACCCTGGCCGTCGTCCGGGGCGATAAGGCCTCCTCTCGGAGGGGGCTTTTTTGTATTAGGCAAAAAAGATTTGTAATGAAACCGCGGATTGCGCGTATTACGATTGCAGGAGAGCAAAAAACGGCGAAAGGAGCCGGGCATGGACGAATTCGAGGAAATTTACGCGCGCTGTTTTTCCGGCGTCCACCGCTATGCCCGGCGGCTGACCCGCGACGAGCACCTGGCGGAGGAGCTCACCGCCGAAACGTTTTTCAAGGCCCTGAAGAACCTGTCACGCTACGACGAAAGCAAGGCGGATATCCGCGTCTGGCTCTGCCAGATTGCCAAAAACACCTGGATTTCCCAATGCCGCAGACGGGGACGCGCGCTGCCCCTGACGGAGATCCCGGATGCGTCCGGCTTTTCTGTCGAGCGCGCCCTGGAGGACAGGGACGCAGCCCGCCGCCTGCACGCCCTTCTCCACCGGATGGACGAGCCCTATAAAGAGGTGTTTGCCCTGCGCGTGTTCGGCGAGCTGCCCTATGCCGAAATCGCGGCGCTATTCGGCAAAACGGAGAACTGGGCCCGCGTGACCTATCACCGGGCGAAAAACAGATTGACAAGGGAAATGGAGGATAGCTTCGATGAACGGTGAAATCAACTGCGAGGTCGTCTGCGATTTACTGCCCCCCTATGCTTACGGGCTGGCAAACCCTTCCACCCGCGCCCTGGTGGAAGGGCACCTTGAAAACTGCGCACGCTGCAACAAGGCTTTGGAGCAGCTGCGTATAGAAGAAAAGGAAGCGCCCCTGCCCCCGGACAGGGCGCTTAGCCGGGTAAAGAAAAAAATCCGACGCAAGCGGCTGCGCATTGCGCTGCTGTCGGCGGCGGCCGCCATCGCGGTGCTCTGCGCTGGGTTTTACTTTCTCGTCCTGCGGGATTACCCGGTACCATACAGGGAGGGCGACTTACGGGTGGACCGGCGCGATGAAGAGACTTTTGCGCTCGATGAAAATGGGCAGCTGATGCTGAGCTACTTCCGGGACGATTACTTGTCCAGCTATGGGCCCATACAGCACTTTTGCGCCGACGGCAGCATACAGGTCACTCACTTTGTGCACCTGATGCAGTATCCGGAACTTAAAAATAAGATCAATGGGGAGAAACATGACAAACCGGATGGCGAATGGCGGGGAAGCATGTATCTTAACTGGTCACCCGACGACGGAGACTATTACACCCTCAAGGTAAAGCCTACGAAGGTCACTTGCAGGGTCTATTACCTCGAGGATTTCGGCAAGCTGAAACCAAAGGGGAATGGCATATTCCAAGAGGTAAACAACATGTCGACCGACGATCCAAACTACAGGCCGAGCGAAGAAGAGCTTCTGCCCTACGAGCTGACCGAGGAGGTCCTTAGCCGGTGCACGCTGATATGGGAGGGCGACATCACGCCGACGGAATAGCGGTGCGCTCCCAGCGCCGCAGCTCGCGTATCGCCTGGCCCGACAAAGCCACGACCCCGATCAGGTTCGGCACGGCCATCAGCCCGTTGAGGACGTCCGCCGCGGCCCACACGGTCTCCAGCCGCATGGCGCAGCCGGCCGCCACGGCGGCAAGGTAGACCACCCGGTAGGGCTTCACGCTCTTTTCGCCGAGGAGGTATCGCGCGCCCTGCTCGCCGTAGAACGACCAGCCGGTGAGCGTGGCGAAGGCGAACAGCGCGATGGATAGCGCGGAGAAATGCTCCCCCCAGCGCCCGAGGGCGGCGAAGGCCGCGCCCG
>WQTL01000158.1 GCA_009786275.1 Bacillota bacterium
GGCGAAGCTGAAATCCTGGGCGGTCATGCTCAGTTCCATCATGGCGGTGTAGGGGGCCCGGGCGATGTTCAGGAAGATCAGGAACACCGGTTTGGCGTAGCCGATGAGCAGCGCGAAGATCGCCCCGCGGGCCAGCAGCACCATAGGGCTTTCGGCTTCTGTGATAGGCCCGCCGAAGGTGCGGAAGAGCTGCCACACCACGATGAGGAACAGCAGCGCCCAGCCGGTGTATTGGAACACCTCGAACGCTTTCGCCACGAAGGGGAAATACTGCTCCATGACGTCTACGTTCGTACCCAGGGTTTCGAGGAATACGCCCGATACGGAGTCCATCAGTTCCGTCACGATGCTGGCGATCCATCCGACGATGCCTTCAAAAATCCAGTCTAACATGAGATCACCGCCTTACTTTGCTTTGTACTGACCGCCTTCCACCAGCGGCTGGATATACGCGACGATGAAGCCCAGGGTGTTCAGGATAACCCAGGTGACCACGATGCGCTTGAGCCAGGTGGTGGCTTCATCCACGGCGCGCTGGTTGCGGGATACCATGCGGACCACCAGTGCCACGGCGGCGGCGGTGACCGCGATGATGGTGGACACCCCCAGGATTTTGCCGTAGACGTCCTGCATGAGACTGCTGAATTTGGTCCAGATGTCGTCGGCGGCAAAGGCGCTGATCGTGCTGAGGGCCAGCCCTCCCGCCGTTGTGACAAGGGTCCAGTAGATTTTGCCGATGCGTTTGCTGATTTTGCCTTGCTGGTTCATTTCGATACCTCCTTTTTGATTTGCCGCGCAGTCTACACTGCGCTGAGGATTTGCACGATGTGGCGGACGATGAGGTCTAAGAAGTTGGGCAGCTCTTTGGCGAGCGCCAGCAGACACTCCACGATGTACGGGAACTCGGACATGAATGGCACCTCCTTTCGTTTGAATACAGGAAACCGGCCCCGGTTGCCGCAATCAAGCGCAATCCGAAGCCGGTTTCCTTGTCGTAGGGCCCCTAGAAAAAGCCCCTTGTCTCAGGCCAGGAGATTCCTTTCCGCACCTTTCGACGATACAATCATAGCACATTTTCATTCCCGTGTCATCGGCTAAAGTAGGACAAGTTTATGACATTTGATAGGACATAGCCATTCAGACTGCTATTTTTTCTTGAATCGCAATTAACCATGACATTCATCACGGATACTTTCTGGTCAAATCTCACATTTTCCTGTATGCTATATAGAAGAGGTGAGTAAGATGAGCGTGGACCACAAAGAAATGGGCCAACGAATCGCAAAACGGCGCAAAGTGCTGAACCTGACGCAGGAAGAAGTGGCCGACAGGGCCGGCCTGACGCCGACGCATGTACGGAATATAGAGAGGGCGCTCACCAAGTGCAGCCTGGAAGCCCTGTGCAAAATCTGTCAGGCGCTGGAGGTCACTCCGGATTACCTGTTTCTCGGGGTGCTCAAGCCTGCGGATGAAGATCAGATGGCCTCTGTGGTCGCCAGCCTCCAGCTGTGCGACAAGAAGCAGTTAAAATTAGCCGCAGCGCTCATCGCCTGCGTAGTAGACGAAAGCTCATAAATCAGACGTAAAGGAATATAATCGTGAATGATCATACCGCTGTTCATAGCGCAAATTGAGGATGATAAAGACCGGGAACTACTAACCATGCTATACATCGAACACCGATACACCTTGCTTCATGTGGCGCAATCCCTCTTGCATGACTACGGGTTAGCAGAGGATGCGATGCAGGAAGCTTTTTTTCGGCTTGCGAAAAACATAAAACGTCTCCGACCGGATCCCAAACAGATCCGTTCTTTTTTGGTGACAATCACCCGAAACTTCGCCATTGACACCATAAAGAAGCGAAATGTAGTGACCATGTTGTCGTGGGACGAGCTTATTTTTGAGCCGGCAGACAATGTGGCAAGCGTGGAGGACCTTGTGGCAGAGGACGACGAGTTTGAGCGCTTGGCCCAAACATTGCCGATCATCTACTCCACGGTGTTCCTGATGAAATACAAGCACGACTGCAGCGATCAGGATATCGCGGCGTTCCTGAACATTTCCGAAACCGCCGCGCGAAAACGGATACAGCGCGCAAAGGAAAAAATCACTGAAGAAGTCAAGAAGAAAGGAGTTGTCCAGAATGCCTGAGAATGTATTGCCGGAAGAATTTTTCTATGATCTGGCGGCGCGGGCCTCGGACCGCATGATGGAGGAACTGCCCAGCGAGGAGGAGCTTTCAAAGCGGCTTAGCTTCTCGCCGGGGTTCGAGTACAGAATGGAGCGGCTTCTCGCAAACCCTAAGCCGGCCAGGGCCCAGCAGCACAGGACGTTGAGGGTTCTGGCCATCGCGGCGATCATCGCGATTTTGCTGGCCTCAGCCCTGATGTCGGTTTCCGCTGTGCGGGAGGCCGTGTTTAAGTTCTTTACAGAGATTTACGAGAAGTACATCGTGGCATGGTATGAGCCGGAGGATAGCGCCTTGACGGCGCCGGAGATCATTCTGGAGCTTCGGGCGCCGACGTATATCCCGCCGGGGTATGCGTTTGCTGATTCAGAGGAGAACGAGTTTTTTCACCAAATTAGCTATCTGGACACAGAGGGGCATTTGCTCTTGTTTGAGCAGACGATCCTTGACAGCATTCAGTATGCGCTGGACATAGAGGCCGAAAATGAGCAGAATCTCTTCGGAATCAATGGAACCCAAGGGATGTACCGCATAAAGAATGAAATGCTTGAGATGGTCTGGACTGACAACGAATACGCATACAAAGTTTTAGGATACATAGACAAAGATCAAGGGCTCCTGATGGCGCAGAGTACAAAATAAAAATATTTGATTTTTCGGTCACAAAGGTCCTTCGTTTTCAGTATAGGGTACTGGCAACCCAAATACTGAAACGGAGGATCCCTTATGCCAAAGAAAGTCAAGCGACTCACCGCGACCATCCTGTGTACCCTGCTGCTCCTCACGCTCTGTTCATCGTTCCTGCAAGCTTACGCATTCACGAACATCAGCAGCACAACCACTGGCATCTCCATTTCCGGCGGGAACGGCAGCGTCATTTGCGCTGTGGCAGGCTATCAAACGTTCGTTACCAAGTGCTCCATCAAGGCGAGTTTACAGCAGTACAAGAACGGAAGTTGGGTGACCATCGCCACTTGGCAGCAAAGCTTCGGTACTTTCCACGGTTCACTGACAGGAACGGCGGCGATAACTAAAGGCTACGACTACCGCACCCAGGCAATCTATACGGCCACCTCGGCCGCGATGACCGAATCCTTTACAACCTACAGTGGCGTGAAGCATTATTAACCGCGATACCACAGGATCCCGGGGGCTTGAACCCCGGGATTCGCATTTTGAAGCGCTCGGCGTCAATCCTCCAAAATTCCCGAAACAAACTCTTGAAATGCCGAAGGCTTTGTGGTATAATGTCCTCAACCCCAGATAATAGGTGATTATCTGTTATTCCAAACAAACTTGCAGGAGGGAGAGAAAGA
>WQTL01000159.1 GCA_009786275.1 Bacillota bacterium
CGCAAAATCTTCATTGAGGTCAAGGGCGTGACTCTGGAGGAGGATGGCGTGGTGCTGTTCCCCGACGCGCCCACAGAGCGCGGCGTACGGCATCTGCGGGAATTGGCTCAATGCGCGGCGGCGGGCTACGAGGCCCACGTCGTGTTCGTGGTTCAAATGAGCGATGTGCGCTATTTCACGCCGAACGATAAAACCCACGCGGCGTTTGGCGCGGCCCTGCGGGAAGTCGCGGCGGCAGGCGTGAGAGTCGTTGCGCTGGACTGTGCGGTGGAGCCGGATAGGCTAGAGATAAACGGCGAAATTCCGATAAAGCTATAGGAGGGAATCACCATGGGCGAACTGACGACCTTACCCAACATCGCGGCAAAACTGGAGGCCCAGCTGATCGAGGCGGGCATTACCACGATTGAGGAACTCAGGCGCGTCGGCAGCCGGGAGGCGTGGCTGCGCATCCTGGCCCGGGATCCTTCGGCCTGCATCATGCGGCTTTCGGCGCTGGAAGGCGCGCTCCAGGGTGTTCGTTGGCACTACCTCGACGAGGAAACCAAGCGCTCGCTGAAGGAATTTTCCGTGCAGCACAGGGGAAAGGGAACATTATGACCCGTTTCACTGTCGAACGCGAAGGCCAATACGCCGTACCCGAAGCCGACCTGCCGCAGGCCCTACAGCGCCTGGCAGCGTTGGAGGATATGCTGGAGGAGCTTGCAGCCCACCAAACCGACATTCCCGTAGAGCTGGCGAGGCTCAAGGCACCAGGCAAGGACAAAACCGTGCGCTACAAGGAGCTTCTGGGGCAAAAGCTGCTGCTGAACGAAATGCTTGCCCTGCTGGAGCGGCACGGGGTTCGGCTTGAATAGCTTGGGGAATCAGATGGCTGTCCCCGCTGCCCCTCGTCTATCCTATAGCACTCCCTATAGTAATACCTCTGGCAGTCCTTATCATAGTGTTTACAGTTCACACAGAGCAAGATACGCGTATATAAGGGAAGTGCAACACGATTTTCAGAGATGACACGCCTGCTGTAGGCAGCGATCATGCGGTTGATTCTCTGGTTATCGGTGCCTTCAAAATGAGTATTCTGCCTCCAAATGAGCATTTCGCCCAAAATGCTTACAATTTTCCCGCTTTCTGGGATGCCCGTAGCCGCGCTGGGATACCCTGTATTGAAAATCAGGCAACCATAGGAGCCGGGCAGTTTGCGCAGCGGGAAGGTATCTCCGTGCTTCTGGAGGAACCGCCATACTTTCGTCTTCTCCCATCCCCAGCGCGCGCCGAGCTTTTCAAGAGTGAGAGCCGCGCCCTCTCTGCCAAACTGAACCGCTGGAGCCAAATGCGAAAACGCATTGTTTGGATCCCGCCACACAGTGTGACACCAAAGGTCCAGCCACGCATCGGATTCCTCAAACTGATATTGCACATCAGCTAACCGCTGTGTAATATTCCGTGACAGGCAGAGAAAGCCGTAGCCATTAGTGGCATAGATGGCGCCATCAGCGCAGGCGGCACCAGAGCACTCCACAACCCAATCTTTGATGGTATAACTGAGTTTCTTGGTCCCCTTATCGAGGGTATAGCTGATGTATCCCAACTCAGTTAGGGCATCCATGGTTTCCAGGGCCTTCTGACGATTGCTGACACCGAGAATGCTCTTCAAACCGACAATGCCTCCGACCCAAGAGGCCAGTTCGACATCGTTGTGGTAGCCGCAATAGTTGGCCTGCCCGGGGCGGAATGCGGCTCGGGCTGCCAAGCGTGCCCAAGCGCCCATAAGCCCTTTACCGGGCGGAAGGATGTTGCGGGGTAGCTTGACCCAGTTGAATTTGAGTAGGCAGGACATGGTGATACTCCTCTTTATAGATGGTTAAGTTTTTCTTGACAACAAGCTTTCTTTCGGCTATAATAATACCATATATTAAATCAGCCGAAAGCGAGAAAAGCAATGCACTATAACCGCCATGCGGACGAAACCATCCGCAATCTATCCAAGATGTTCGGCGCAGTGCTCGTGACCGGAGCGCGGCAGGTTGGCAAGACCACGCTGCTGCAGGAGGTCGTCACGGATACCGGCTATGTTACCCTCGACGACAAAATCCAGTTGGCGGTTGCCAGGGAGCAGGGCGGCACGTTCTTCAAGGACAACCCGCCGCCCGTGTTCGTGGACGAGGTGCAGTACGCGCCCAACCTGTTCCCACAGATCAAGATGATCCTCGACTGCGGCAAGCTGAAAAGCCAGTTCTATCTTTCTGGCTCGCAGCAGTTCGAAATGATGCAGAACGTTACGGAATCCCTGGCGGGACGGCTGGGGATTCTCAACCTGCCGGGGCTATCCCTGCGGGAGCTGTACGACGCGCAATGCCGCTTGCCCTTCCTGCCGACGGACGAATATTTCGCCGCACGATCAAAAGACCGTGTAGCAATCGCCTATTCAGATGTGTGGAACGTGATCCATCGCGGCAGCTTCCCGGAGCTTTGCGCCAACCCTGATTTCGACTGGCAGATGTTTTTTGCTGCCTATGTAAAGACCTACATCGAGCGCGACGTGCGCGCCCTTGCGCAGGTGGGCGACGAGGTGAAGTTCCTTCAGTTCATGACCGTTACCGCCAGTTGCACGGGCAAGTTGCTAAACTTGGCCTCCCTCGCGCGGGACGTCGGCGTCAGCCAGCCCACAGCGGAGCGCTGGTTGTCCATCTTGGTCACGTCCAACCTGGTCTACCTGCTCCGGCCCTATCACAATAATGTCACAAAAAGAACAGTCAAGACGCCGAAGCTCTACTTCCTGGACACCGGCCTGGCGGCCTACCTCACCCGGTGGACCACGGCGGATGTGCTGAAAACCGGCGCGATGGCCGGGGCGTTCTTTGAGACCTTCGTCATCGCGGAAATCATGAAGAGCTATAGCAACCAGGGCATACTGGATTTGCCACTGTATTTCTACCGAGACAGGGACGGCAACGAGATCGACCTGCTGATCGAGGACAGTGGGGTGCTTTACCCAATCGAGATCAAGAAGCACGCCGACCCAAGCAAATCCGATATAGCGAAGTTCTCTATTCTCGACAAACTTCCAAATGTCAAGCGCGGGCCCGGCGGCGTGGTTTGCCTGTATGACAGGCTCGCTACGTTGTACGGGGAGGACCGGGCGATTCCAGTTGGTATGCTGTAACATTTTCGAGATATATTTGAAAGTATAATATTTTGCTGCATAACTTGCGCATCTAATGGGACGAAGAACTTCTTGCATTCGAGCGGAGAGTGGAGTATAATGGGTTCGGAAAGGCGGTACATATGGACGAACGCAAATCCCTGGGCAAGCAGAAAAAAGACGTAATCCTCCCTGTTGCGCCGTTGGCGGCAGAGATGGGCGAGAGCTATCATCAATTGCGGGATAGCGTCATTGCGCAAATAAAAGAAAGCAGGGTTCGACTGGTATTGCAGGCCAATGCCGGGATGACTCTGCTCTACTGGAATATCGGGCGCGAAATCCTGCAACGGCAGGAAGCGGAAGGCTGGGGCGCG
>WQTL01000160.1 GCA_009786275.1 Bacillota bacterium
CGTGGGTCGCGCCGATGTTCACCGGCAGGCCGGGGTAGCCGATGGTATTGCGCACCTGCTCGAAGGCGCGCCCCGCCGCGAACATGGCGAAGCTGCTGGCGAACACCGTGTAGCCCATGGTGGCCAGGCCCCCGGCCACGCTCATCATATTGCCCTCGGCGATGCCGATGTTGAAATGCCTGTCCGGGAAGGCCTTTTTGAATACCCCGGTCTTTGTGGCGGCGGCGACGTCGGCGTCGAGCACGACGAGCTTGTCGTTGATTTTTCCAAGGTCCACGAGGGCCTGGCCGTAGGCCTCACGGGTGGCGATTTTGTCCGGCAATGCCATTACGCGGCCCTCCCTTCCAGATCAGCCAACTCAGCTTGTAATTCTTCCATCGCCTGGGCATATTGCTCGGCGTTGGGGGCCGCGCCGTGCCAGCCCACCTTGTTTTCCATGTAGCTGACGCCCTTGCCCTTCACGCTCTTCATGACGATGGCCGTGGGCTTGCCGTTGAATTGCATGGCCCGGGCGAAGGCGGCCTCGATTTCGTCGAAGCTGTGGGCGTCGATCTCGATGACGTTCCAGCCGAAGGCCGCGAATTTCTCGGGGATGGGGTAGGGCGAGTTGACCTCCTCCACCGTGCCGTCGATCTGCAAATTGTTGTTGTCCACGACGGCGACCAGATGGTCCAGGCCCTTGGCCGCGGCGAACATGGCGGCCTCCCACACCTGGCCCTCCTCGATTTCGCCGTCGCCCAGCAGGGCGTAGACCATCACCCCAGGGCTGGAAATTTTCGCCCCCAGGGCCATGCCCGCCGCGGCGGATATCCCCTGCCCCAGCGAGCCCGTGCTCATGTCCACGCCGGGGCAGAGCTTCATGCTGGGGTGGCCCTGCAGGAAGGAATCCTTCTTGCGCAGGGTTTTCAGGGCCTCCACGGGGAAGAAGCCCCGGTGCGCCAATGTGGCGTAGAGCACCGGCGCGGCGTGCCCCTTGCTGAGCACGAAGCGGTCGCGGCCCTCCCACCTGGGGTTTTGCGGGTCGACGTTCATCTGCTCGAAGTAGAGCCAGGTCAGCAGCTCCGCCGCCGAGAGCGAGCCGCCCGGATGCCCGGCTTTGGCGTTGTACACGCCCTCGATCACGCCCATGCGGATGAGGCAGGCCAGGCGCTGAAGTTCCAGTTTGCGGGTAGGTGTCATTATAGTCCTCCCAAATTCATGTTGTTAATAGGCTATGATTTGAAGCACCGCCATCCAGATAACGAGGAACGGATACAAGATCGGTGAGACAACCACGGCGGGGATTGTCAACAGGCCGAAGGATTGGTATGTCGCGTTCACCACAAAATCGGCTATCCAGTAAAAGGGATTGACAAATATACCGCGCAGCAGCTCCCCGAAGCCGGGCTTTGGAACCGCGATGGTCACTTTGACCTCGTTGCTTTTCAGCGTTCTTTCCGAAACGACGTCGTCCTCATCCATTTCGCAGCCATTGATTTCGCAGTAATATGTTTTGTTGTCGCCGTCCCTCGGATTATAGCGGTCATCCAGGGGATAGTCGGAATCGTCCGGCGTCAGGGAAAGCGTCGGCCCGATTGCGCCCGATATGCTCCATGCGCCAAAACGGTCACGGACAAACCACTGGTATTGCGTCACGACATCATCGGGGATATTCACCACGATACGAAGCGTGAAGCTGTCGCCGTTGTTCACGGTCTGCCCCTGCGGCTGCGTGACGATGCGGAAAGCCTCCCAGTCAACGGCCCGGGCAGGCAGCGCGAACGACAGCACCAGAAGCAGGGCCAACAACATCCCCCGGAATCGTTTTACGAGCTTCATTGGGAACCCTCTTTCTTCAAAAAATTTGTATACCAGGCGGGCAATTCCGCCTCGATTTCAATATATTCTCCCGACCTCGGGTGCACAAAGCCGATCAGCCGCGCGTACAGGCACTGGCCGTTGAGGCCTTTGACGGGCGGCTGCGGACCGTAGAGGGGGTCCCCCGCCACGGGGTGGCCGATGTGCGCCATGTGCACGCGGATCTGGTGCGTGCGGCCTGTCTCTAATCGCAGACGGAGGTCGGCGAATTTGTCATATTGCGTTTGGAGAACATAGTGCGTGCGCGCGGGCTTGCTGTTCTTGAGGGTGACGGCCATCTTTTTGCGGTCGCGCTCGCTGCGGCCGATGGGGGCGTCAACCACGCCCTCGGGGGATTTCATGGCGCCGTGAACAACGGCGCGGTACTCGCGCGTAAAGCTGTGCGCGGCGATCTGCCCGGCCAGGGCGGCGTGGGCGAAATCGTTCTTCGCCACAATCAGCAGGCCGCCGGTGTCCTTGTCTATCCTATGCACGATACCCGGGCGCAGCACCCCGTTGATGCCCGACAATTGGCCCGCGCAGTGGTACAGCAGCGCGTTGACAAGCGTATGTTCCGCGTGGCCCGGCGCGGGGTGTACCACCATGCCCTGCGGCTTGTTGACCACCAGCAGGTCCGCGTCCTCGTAGCGCACGTCCAGGGGGATGTCCTCGGGCTTGGCCACTATGGACGACAGCTCCGCGAATGTGCAGGCGAGCTCGTCGCCCTCACGCAATACGGCGCTTTTTTTCGCCGGCGCGCCGTTGAGCAGCACCTGCCCGATCATCCCCTGAACGGACGCGCGGGAACGGCGCAGCAGCTCGGCCAGGGTTTTATCCAGGCGCGCGCCGTCGTAGTCCTCCGGCAGGGTGAGGCGCAGGCCGGTCAATTTTTCACCGCCGTTTTATGCCGCCGGGATTCCGTCCAGAGCACCCAGCCCGCCATCAGGACCACCCCGCAGGTGATGCAGATGTCCGCGAAATTGAAGATGGCGAAGCGCACGAACAGCAGCTCGATGTAATCCACCACGAAACCCCGGGCCAGGCGGTCGGCCAGGTTGCTGACGCCCCCGGCCAGAATCAGCGCCGCGGCGCTCAAGGGGACGGCCCCGCCGATTTTCCCCAGCAGCAGCCACACGACGCCCGCCAGCATCACCAGGGCCGTTAGGACGGAAATCAAAAGCATGGCCGCCCGGGAATCCCCGAACAGGCTGAAGGAGATGCCCGTGTTCTGCGTGTAGCGCAGGCCGAGTATGCCGGGGATGAGCGCCCGGCCTGTGACGGCTCCGGTGATCAGGCTTTTGATCAGCCGGTCCGCCGCGACCAGCGCCGCCGCCGCGGCCAGGGTGATCAGACGGGTGCGTATTCTCGGTTTTGGCATAAAAATCCCTTGTATTTGTTTTTGTGCGGGCGGCTGCGGGCGGCCGCCCCTACAGACGTCACCCTATATCAGGTGAATGCGCTCCTGCAGCGGCTCCTCCAGGGCCTCCAGCTCCGCCAGGGGGTCGTGGGCCGGCGCGGGCGGGAAAAGCTCGGGGTCGGACTCCAGGCTAGGCATCGGCTCGGGTTCCGGTACGAGTTCCGGCAAAGGCTCGGGTTCCGGCTCCGGTTCAGGCACAGGCACAGGGGGCGCCGCGGGCTTCGGCGCCGGCTGCGGCTTTGCGGCGGCGGGCGCGGGCTGCGGCTTGGGCT
>WQTL01000161.1 GCA_009786275.1 Bacillota bacterium
CCCGGCGCAGGAGCCACGCGAACAGGCCGTTGAGCTCGAAGCAATAGCCGCCCCGCCCGCGCGTGACCACCTTGCCGTAGACCGCCGGTATCTCAAGCGACAGCGGCACGCCGTGCATGATGTCCAGGTTCTCGTAGGGCACGTGCTCGTTGTGCAGGGATTGCAGCGCGTTCAGAGTCTCGATTGTCGGCCGGACGGGGCCCGTGTAGCCGATGCGGGCCAGGTAGGGCCCGATGGGCAGCTCGTCGTACGCGGGCTCCGCGTAGCCCTCGGTGAATTGTCCGGTCGTCATGCCTTGCGCTCCTTCAGCTCCGCCAGAATCTGCTCGTAGCGCTCCTCGGTGATGTTGTACTTGCTTTTGTACAGGGTGTAGGAGATCAGGCCGACGGCCGCGGGGATGACCGTCATGCAGGCCAGCAGCGCCGCGTTTTTGCTGGCCGGCACCTGCGCCAGCACCGCCTTGATCCCCTCGGCCTTCGCCGTGGCGTCCAGCACGCCCCGGGCGGCCGCGTTCTCGAAATCGGCGATCTGGTTGGTGTAGTTGCGCACGCCCGTGGCCAGGTAGATGATCAGGGTGGTCAGGTTGATGAGGGCCCAGCCCACCTTCGTGATGAAGGGCCGCACCGAGAAGATGATGCCCTCGGCCCGCGCGCCGGTCTTCCACTCGTTGTATTCCACGGTGTTTGCGATGCAGATCATGATGATGAGGTAGTAGATGCTCTGCCCGGCGAAGACGAAGATGTTCGCCAGCATCAGCATGATGAACTTCGGGATGCCCGTGCCGGAGGGGATCAGCAGGCCGAACAGCAGCATGGCGGCGCAGCCGCCCACGATGCTGAAGGTGGCGGCCCGCATAAGCTGGGCGCGCGTGAAGCGCTTGGAGATGGGCGTAAAGAACAACATGACCGCGCCCGTGGCGACGGCCCCCAGCGACGAAAACACGGTGAACAGCAGGCCGTTGTAGCCGAACTCGAAGAAGATGTAGTTGATGCCCAGCCCCGCGTTGACCAGGCCCTGGCCGGTGGTGGCGATGATGAAGATCAGCAGGATCCACATCAGCTGGTCGTTGTTTTTGATGACGTTGACGATGGTCTTGACACTGAACTTATCGATGGTGGCCTCGCCCCGGGGGGGCAGGGGCTTTTCCCTCACGCCCAGCAGGGTGATCGCCTGGCCGCCGAGGAACAGCGCGATGAAGATGACCGCGATGGTCCGGTAGGCCGTGAGCGCGTTGCCGCCGATGGTGAGGTTCCCGGCGGTGAAGGTGGGCACGATGATGCCCGTCAGGCCGCCGCCGATGCCGGCGAAGAGCACCGCCTGGGAGGTGAGCCGGTCCCGGTCCTCCTTCCTGCCTGCCAGGGCGGGCACCATGCCCCAGTAGCCGATGTCGTTCATCGTGAAGAACAGGTCGTAGACGAGGTAGGCGATGATGAAAAAAGCGACGTAGGGCCAGCCCTGGATACGGTTGGCGAAGGATATGTAGAACATCACCGCGCTGCCGAGCATGCCGATGAGGATCCAGGGCTTGAACTTGCCCCACTTGGTCCTCGTGACCTCCAGGATGTTCCCCATGATGGGGTCGTTGAAGCCGTCGAAAATCCGCTCGAACACCAACCCCAGGGAAATCGCGGAGAATTGCGCGTCGGTCAGGTTCTTCGTGTAGAGCACGAAGGTCATCAGGTAGCTGGAAAACAGCCCCGCCGCCGTATCCCGCCCGATGGACGCCAGGGTGTAGCTCCACAGGTTGCGTTTGGTCAGCCGTTCCTCCGCCGGCTCCGTTTCGATTGCCTGCTCGATGTCGTCTGTCCGCTCCATGGATTGCCTCCTTTTCTGATCGTTCCCTTCCCCTATTTTACTATGCCGGCGGCCGCTTTGCAAGGTTTATTTTTACGAGCGCGGACGCTTTTCTTGCTTTTCGCCTGTCATCCATGCTATAATGGCCCTATGAAAGGATGGTGCATATGACATTGACTCTGCGAAGCGGCAGGCACGGCCGCAAGGACACGCCCGTATTTTTCCGTATCCCCGCAAGCGCGCTCGGCGGCGAACCGATTTGCGCGAAGCTCGGCGGCGGCGAAAGGGTCCCCGTTACCTGCGCAATCGAGGGGGGGCAGGCGGAGCTCTGCTTCGTCGTCCCCTGCCTGCCGGCGGGCGAAACGCTGCCTGTCACGCTGGAACCCTGTGGTTGCCCCCCGCAAATGGCCTGCGAGCAGACCGCGCGCGGCGTGGATCTCTTTATGCGCGGCGAGAAATTCACGGAATACTACACGGGCCGCGACCTGCCCAAGCCCTACCTCGGCCCGCTGACCGACGCCTTCGGCAACCGGCTGACGCGGCTGGACCTCGGCGCCAGGGACCACCCGCACCACCGCTCCCTGTGGATCTCCCAGGAGGCCAACGGCATCGACTTCTGGAACGAGCCCAAGCTAGTGCACGGCTTCATACGCAACCAAAGCATCAGCGATATCGTCAATGGCGGGGCCTATACGGCCTTCACGGCGCACAACCTGTGGACCTCCCACGGCGGCAGGCCCGTGATGGACGAGACCACCCGCTTCACGCTCTACAACACCCCCCGGGAGGCGGCCCTGCTGGACGTCTGCATCACCTACACGGCCAGCTACGGCGATGTCACGCTGGGGGCCACCAAGGAGGCAGGCCCCCTGGCCGTGCGCATGAGCCCGGGGTTGAGCGTCGGCGGCGGCACGGGGACGATCGTCAGCGGCATGGGCGGCGTCGACGAGGCGGAAACCTGGATGCGGCGCGCGCCCTGGCTGGACTACCGCGGCACGGCGGAGGGCCATGCGTGCGGCGTCGCCATGCTGGACCACCCGGACAACTTCGGCTTCCCCACCCACTGGCATGTGCGCGACGGCGGCCTGATGGCGGGGAACAACTTCCTGCGCATGGGCGCGATGGAACTGGGGCGGGGCGAAACCGTGCGCTGGAAGTACCGCGTGGTGATCCACAACGGGGATACCAAGCAGGCGGACATCGCCGGGAAGTTCGCGGACTTCGCGTTCCCGGCGGTGGCGGTAGCTGACGCGTGAACGCTTCGGACTACATCGGCAGGGCATGGGTGCCGCCCCGGACGGCGCTGCTGTGGCTGTAAAACAGCAAAGCCGCCTGCCTGCGCTGGCAGGCGGCGGCTTTGTTTTTTGTCAGGAAAGGCTTACAGGATGATCCACCAGAACAGCGGGAACAGGACGACGCCCAGGATGCACAGCAGCACGATGAGCCACCAGGGCATTGTGGCCGCGCGCGTGACCCAGCCCGCGCCGAAGCCCAGCAGGAAGGAGCCGACATGCAGGAAGGGCGACAGCCAACCGGGCATCTTGCAGCCAAACATCGCGCAGCCCCCGGTTACCTTGCACTTGCCGAACAGCTTGCAGCCGCTGTGGTCCGGCGCCGGGCTGCCGTTCTCGGTCCACACCGCCTCGATGGCGGTATCCGAGGTGCCCAGGATGAGCTTGCCGTCCACCGTGATGCCCGCGCCCGCGCCCGCCGTGACCCGCCAGTGGCTGAAGG
>WQTL01000162.1 GCA_009786275.1 Bacillota bacterium
CGCCAACCGCCCCGCAACGGACATTCTGCGCCCCGGCGATTCTTTGACCTACACCATCACCGTCTTCAACGAAACGGACGACGCCATGGCGGGCGTGCCCGTGCTGGACGCGATCCCCGACGGCGTGAGCTATACGGAAGGCTCCGCGGACCACGGCGGCGTATACGACGCGGAGAGCAAGAGCGTGGCGTGGACCGTGGACATCGCCGCCCAAAGCGAAATCGAGCTCAGCTTCCGGGTCACGGTGGACGGCATCGCCGAAGGCCAGGTGAGCATCGTCAACCGGGCGCTCTACGGCGAAGCGGGCGCGAACGAGCCCGACCTGACCACCAATGCGGTGGCGCACACGGCCTCGGCGGAGCCCATCGTCCCCATCCCCGGCCTGCAGGCCTCGCTGAGCGCCGTGCCCGGCATCAGCCATATCTTCCGGGCCGGCGAAACCATCACCTACACCATCCTGGTGACCAACAGCGGCGACGTGCTTCTGGAAAACCTGCTGCTCACCTGCCCCATCCCCGCGGGAACAACCTACAACGGCACGCGCACGCTGACGGGCGGCGCGCTGACCTGGGACATCGAGAGCCTGGCCCCGGGCCAAACCCTCCCCTTCAGCTTTGAGGTCACAGTGAACGCGCTGCCGGAGGGCGCCGAAACGGGTACCATCCTTTGCCAGGCCAACGTCACCGACGGCACGCTGACCGCCCTGACCGAGATTGTCGTCCGCTATGTGGGCAAGGACCCGGCCGCAACGGCCCCGGACGTGAAGGTGACCAAGGGCGCGGACGTCCCCGAAGGCCAGGTGAAGGCGGGCCAGAAGATCACCTACGCCCTGCGCGTGGAAAACAAGGGCGACGCCGAGGCCAAGGGCATCGCGGTGCGGGATATCCTTCCGGCGGGCGTGAGCTTCGCGGAGAGCCCCGCAGGCAGCTACGACGCCAAAAAGCGCGAGATTTCCTGGGCAATTCCGTCCCTGGGGGCGGACAAGGAGCAGACGCTCACGTTCACCGTGACGGTAAACTTCAACCTGAGCGCGAATCCCCTCAGCGTGAAAAACAAGGCGTATTACATCCCCGGCACGGGGCTCGCGGAACGGGAAACCAACGAGATCACCCACGTCGTGCCCGCCACCACCATCCTCCCGCCGGAGCTGGTAACGCCCGGCAGCGGCATCAACGTCGGCACTGTCAATATTGGCAACGGCAACATTATAGGCAGCGGCAACGTAAACAGCGGCAATATCAACAGCGGCAACACCAACAGCGGCAAGAGCAGCGGCAGCAACAGCGGCACGAACAACGGCAGCAACAGCGGCAACAGCGGCAACAGCGGCAAAACCAGCGGCGTCGGCGGAAAGGATATCCCGAAAACCAGCGAGGCCTCCGCCCTGTGGGCGATTATCCTGACGCTGGGCTCCGGCGCGGTGGCAGCGGCCGCCGTGATTGTGATCCGCAAAAAGAAAGCCCTTGCGCGCATGCGCTGACAGCACCTTTCCCGGGGGCGGCGCGGAAGAGGCCGCCGCCCCCGGACCCCATCAAAACCTAAACCCAAGGAGAAAACCATCCATGAGGAAGCCATCGCTCCGCGTTGCCGCCCTGGTTCTGGCTCTGCTGCTGGCAGGCGGCACAGTTTTGACGCTGTTTGTGTTCCGCCCAACCCTGAAGGTCGCCGCGCGCACCGAAATCATAGCGCTGTGGAGCGGCAGAGGCGTTGACAAAGCGCTGGGGCGGGAACTGGGCGTGCGAATCAAATGGATGGATTACGGCGCGCAGGAGGTTTATCAGCGTGTGCTGGAGGACCTGGACAAGCCCGCCGGAAAGCTCCCGGACGTATACCTGGGGCTTGGGCTGGAAAGCCGGCAGATCGGCGCGCTGGCGGCCCAGAACGCCCTGCTGGATATCGGCGCGGACCCGGAGCGGACCCCGAACCTGCTGCGCGCGATGAACAGCGACACCTCCCGCATCCCGGAGATGAAGCTCGGCGGGAGGATGTACTCCTTCCCGGCGCTGCGCGAAAGCCTTGCGTCGGTCTACCCGCAAAAGGCGTGGATCAACATCGGGTGGCTGGAAAAGGCCGGGCTGCCCGTGCCTTCCACCCCCGAGCGGCTGCACGCCGCGCTGCTGGCTTTCAAGGCCCTGGACGGCAACGGCAACGGCATCGCGGACGAGACGCCCCTGGGCGCGGCCTATGCGGGCGGGGGACAGAGCACGCTGGGCTTTCTGATTGCGCCGTTCGTCACCACGGATTATGACCTTTCCCGGGGCAACTACCTGAACGTGGAAAACGGGCGCGTATACGCGGGCGTCACCGAGCCGGCCTTCAAAGAGGCCCTTGCGTACCTGCGCGGCCTGTATGCCGACGGCCTGACGGACAAGGCCGTGTTTACACAAAGCACGGGCGCGCTGAAGGAAAGCGCGGGCGGCGGCGAAAAATACGGCGTCATCCTGGCGCAGGATATCCTCGCGCTGCTGGGGGACGAGCGCGCCGCCGGCTATGCGCCGCTCCCCCCCCTGATATACAACGGCCACAGCGCGACCCTGGTGCGCCGCGGGCAGGTGAAAACCGGCGGGTTCCTGATTCCCGCGCGCATCGCCCCACGGCGGCAAAAGCGGGCCCTCGCCCTGGGCGACGCCATGCTCGGCCCCGAGGGCACGCGGCTGGTGTGCTTCGAGGGCGCGGCGGCGGTCTACAGCGCTCTGCGGGGCGAAGTGCCCTGCTGGGAGATCGAACCGGATGAGATCACCCGGACCTGGTATGCCCCCGTGGGCGAACAGTGCATCGGCAACGCCCTGCCGCCGCTGTCCCTGCCGCCGGAGCGCACCGCCGAGCTCTCGGCGGACGGTGTCTACGGCAAGGTGACGGACGCCCTGGTCAGTTACACGCGGGCCTTTGTCACGGGCGAAAAAAGCCTTGAGACGCAATGGGATGCCTATTTGGCCGCGCTGGACGCGGCAGGACTGCAAAAAATGATAAGCTATACGCAGGAGGCCTATGACCGGAGAGATGAAGAGGTCAAATAAAGCAGGGTCGGGCGGGCGCCTCGCGGGGGTCGTCATAGCGATTTCCATTGTGCTGCTGGCGGCTGTGATGCCGGCGGTGGTCTCTAAGGTGATCCCGGCCTACGAGAACACCTTTCTGGGCTGGCGGCCCCTTGTGGTGCGGACAAACTCCATGGAGAGCGCGATCCGCAAGAACGCGATTGTCATTGTATACGCCGCCCAATGGGACACCCTGAAGGTGAACGACGTCATCACGTTCCGGCGGGCGGACGGGAGGCTGGATACCCACCGCGTGATCGCCAAGGACGGCGCGCACGTCACCACCAAGGGCGACAACGCCGCCGCCCCGGACACAGGCTGGGTCACGCCGGATAACTATAAATATAAAGTTTTTTTTATATGGAACTGGACCGCGTGGCTGAGCGAGCATAGGGCCGCGGCTTACCTGATCTGCCTGCCGCCCCTGCTGATCCTGCTGGTTGCCGCCGCCGCGCTGATGGTCCGGCGCGCCGGAAGGCGCGGGGCGCCGCGGA
>WQTL01000163.1 GCA_009786275.1 Bacillota bacterium
TGCCTTTTGTTTGCCCTGCACAAGCCCCTGGGGGTGAAAAAATCTCGATTTTTTTGCCATCAGGGGCTTGACTTTTTACCGGACGGCTTCTTTATAATCAGTCCTCAATCGCCGCCTTCTGGCTGTTCACACGCTGGAAAAACGCCACGTCGAACTTGGGGCTGCGGTCGTAGAAATACACCCCGTTGCGCTCCTGCTCCACGTCGGTCAGCTGCGTGTAGCAGAACCCGAACATGTATGGGCTCCGCAGCAGGACGTTCGTCAGGGCCTCGTAGCGGGCCTTGAACTCGGCCTCGTCCTCGGGGGCCTTGCCGTAGCCCCACTGCCAGTTCTCTGCGATCCCCCAGGCGATGCCGCCGTACTCGCTGACGAACACGGGCTGGCCGGAGACATACCCGCAGCCGCGCGTGCTTTCGCGGAACTTGCCCTTGTCCATCTTGGCATAACTCGCGGCGAACTTTTCGGGGTTCTGCTCGTAGTCGTGCACGCAGAAGATGTCCGTCACCACGTGGACATAGCCGCTGGTGTCGATGCAGGGGCGGCGGCCAGGGTCCAGGCGCTTGGTGGTCTCGTAGACCGCGCGCAGGGTGGCCTCGTACTGGCTGCTGTGGGTCTCGTTGAAGGGGCACCAGCCCACGATGGCCGGGTGGTTGCGGTCGCGCTCCAGGGCCTCGCACCACTGGGGCAGGAATTTATGCAGCAGCTTGGGGTTCGCCGTGTCGCCGCCCCAGTTGGGGAACTCGCCCCAGGCCAGGTACCCCAGCTTGTCGCAGTAGTAGAGGAACAGCGGCTCGAAGACCTTCTCGTGCAGCCTGGCCCCGTTGAAGCCCGCCGCCATACTGAGCTTGATGTCGTTCTCCAGGGCCTGCGCGGTGGGTGCGGTATAGATGCCGTCGGGGTAGAACCCCTGGTCGAGTATCAGGCGCTGGAACACGCTCCTGCCGTTGATGAGGAACTTGCGGCCCTCCAGCGCGATGCTGCGCAGGCCGAAGTAGCTCTTGACTTTGTCCTCGCCGAAGCTCAGCTCCAGGTCGTACAGGCCGCCCCTGCCCACCTCCCACAGATGGGTTTCTCCCAAAGGCAGGGTCAAGCGCGCGGCGCTGCCGCTCACGTTCGCGCTCGCGAAGCCCACCGCGCGGCCCTCCCAAAACGCGCGTACTGTGAGCCGTCCTTTCCCCGCCGTCTGCGCGCATAAGTGCAGGCAATTGTTCTCCGGGTCGGGCTGATAGACGGCGGACACGATGTAACTCTCCGGCACGAACTCCAGCCACACCGTCTGCCAGATGCCCGTGGTGCGGGTGTAGTGGCAGCCGTAGGACTTCGGTTTTTCGCTCTGCTTTCCGCAGCAGACCAGGGGGTCGCGGGTGTCGTCGTCGCAGCGCAGGGTGATCTCGTTTTTTCCGGGCGTGAGATATGGCGTGATCTCGAACGAAAACGGGGTGTAGCCGCCCTCGTGCCGCCCGGCCTCGCGGCCGTTGACCCAGGCTATGGCCAGGTAATCCGCCGCGCCGAAGTGCAGCATCACGCGGCCCCGCAGCTGTTCGGCTGTGAGTTCTACCGTGCGCCGGTACCACACGCGCTTCATGAAATCCTTGATGCCGACGCCGGACAGCACGCTTTCCGGGCAGAAGGGCACGGTGATTTCGCGGCCCAGCAGCTTCGTGGTCCCAAACTGCCATATGCCGTTGAGGTTCATCCAGTTATCGCGCTGCCATTGGGGGTTGGGGTGCTCCGGGCGTGGGATGTTCATAGGGCGGCCTCCATCCTCTTTTCTTTGATTGATAAAATTATAGCCCCTTGCGGGGAGTTTGTCAAATAATATATGTAAGATACACATTGGGAATGTAGAGACGCACGTCAGTGCGTCTCCTCACAAAAACAGCAACACAAACCGCACACACATCCGAACACTCCGCACATTACAACATTTTAAAGCGCGGACTAATCTATGGGGACATCAATTGTTCATTTGACTTTTTTCCGCATATATTATATAATATCTCTATTATCGATTGACACAGGAGGAACCCTATGCAAGAAAAGCCCAACGTGCGCCGGGTGGAGCGCTTCGGCCTGCAGCGCAAAATCGTCGCCAACATGACCACCGAATCCTGGCGGGAGATCCCGCACACCGGCGTATTGTATGAGCCGGACGTGACGGCGTTCTGGGATTGGTGGCAGGCGCTGCGCAAAACGCCGCAGTGGCAGGGCATCAGCGTCAACACCGTCATGCTCTACGCCTGTACGCTGGGCCTGCTGGCCGCGCCTGACATGAACGCCCACATCCGGTATAAGCACGGGACGGTCTCCGGGGAGATCAAGCAGTTCGACACGGTAAATCTCTCCATGCCCACCACCCTGCCCAGCGGCCAGATGATGACCCTGAACGTGCATAACTGCGAAAGCAAAACCCTGCGCCAGATCAGCGACAACGTCGCGGACCTGCGCCGCCGCCTGGCCAACACAAGCATTGACGACGTGCTATTCGACGTGGGCTGGGACAACACCATCAAGCTGCTGAAGAAGGGCCGGGTCGATACGATCATCGGGCGGCTGGTCGGCACGAAGATAGGCAACGGGCCGATCAACAAGCTCAAGGGCGGGGAGAAAAAGGCCTATAACGCCCTGCCCCCCACCGAGCGCCTGACGAAGCACGACATCGAGCAGGGCACCTGCCTGCTTTCGAACATCGGCTCCCTCTACCGCGGCTCCTATAACCCGCCCACCCTGCTGGTGGTCATCCCTCCCATGGTCTGCGCGCTGTGCATCGGCAGCTTCACCGAAAAGCCGGGCATTGTTACCCGGGCGGACGGAACGAAATCCGTCGAGCCGCGCCTGTTCCTGCCCATCAGCATCACGTTTGACCACCGCGCGCTGGATTACGGCGAGATCGTGCCCTTCCTGGGGCGCATGGACGAGGTCTTCGCCGCCCCGCAGGCCATGGCCGAATGGCCGGACCGCACGCCGGCCCAATTATGAAAAAACCCCGCAAATTCCCCTTGACAATCCCCGCGCCGTGCTGTATACTGAATGTGGTATTATTTTATGAAAGTGAGGCGTTCCAATGGATAAGTGCTCCTGTTGCTGGAAGAAGGTTCTCAAGATCGTCGGCATCATCGCGGCGGTGGCCGCTGCCGCGGCGGCGGTGTATTTCCTGGTGAAAAAGCTCAAGGAAAAGAAGGCCCTGAAGGAAGGCGACGAGGACCTGGAATCCTTCGTGTCCTGCTCCTGCCTGGACGACGAGCCCATCGTGGTGGAGGACAAACCCGCCGAGGAAGCGGCGGAATAATTCAAAGCCAAAGAAAAACCGGGAGTCAGGGGAGGCCCTGGCTCCTGCTTTGTTTTTCCCTCGGGCATGCACACATTGTAGGGGACGGCGTCCTCGACGTCCCGAACAAATCCCTCTGGTTTATTGGCTCAGGGACGTCCGGAGGCCGTCCCCTACCACCAGGTTCCCCTTGGAATCATTTCTCCTTCGGCCTTGCCACCAGCGAGGCCGCCAGCCCGCACAGCACCGCGAAGCCCGTCCCGGCGGC
>WQTL01000164.1 GCA_009786275.1 Bacillota bacterium
ACAGCAAGCAACGCGGTTGTGTGCCCAACCGCAGGCTTGCTACTAACGTAGCAAGCATCGTGTTTGTGGCCCCACAGGGCCAAAACACAATTTCTTAGGGCCCAGCCCTAAAACCCAGAGGAGGACGACAACGTGAGAAATCACCCAATTACGTTTCACATTCGGTTTACCGAGAAAGAGTACGAGCGCCTTTGCAAGTACGCAGCCAAGTCGGGCTTGCCTAAGACCACCTATATTCGCCACATGATCAACGGCAACCAGCCGAGAGAAAAGCCGCCCGCTGAATACTGGAAGTTCATGCAGCAAATCTATGATATGGGAACCAGCTTTGACCGTCTGCGGGATATGGCCCGTATGCAGGGCTGGATTCAGAGCGCCAGCTTGGAAGAAACAGAGAAAGCGTTCAATCGGCTGATCCTGCAAATTACGGACGCGATCATCATGCCCGAGAAGGTGGATGTCAAGGAAACGCTGGAACGAGGCAGGCAGGTAGCGGAACAGGATATTTGGGAAGGCAGGTAAGGCAAGACGGAGGCCCCGGCGGCGATACACTCGCTGCCGGGGCCTCTTTTGCTTTAGAAGCGAACAACAAATCCGAACGCATCCCCAATCAAGATGATTGCCGGATGGTTCGGATTTTGTGCGTGTGGTGCGAGAGACGGGACTTGAACCCGTATGGGATGTCCCACACGCCCCTCAAACGTGCGCGTCTGCCACTTCCGCCACTCTCGCAACGCTATTATTATACAACCAAGGCCCCGCGCTGTCAAGTACTTTTTTGCGGAAGGTGTGGCCAACTGCGTTGTCAAAGAAAATCAACCAGCCCGAGGGGGCAGTCGCGGAAGTTATGGAGACGTTTGTTAGGCGCAGATGATCTATGGACGACCGGGACGCGATGCTTTGCTTTGTAGTCGCCGAATTTGTTGTAGGCATCGACAAACACCGACACGACAGCGATCAGCGTTTCAAGCCTGCGACAAAAACAGCGTACCCGGCGAGCCAAAACCGGCAGGTAGTGCCGCAGATCGGCGTTGATCCCTTCGACAGTAAAGGTGTCGTTTTTGTTGTGAATGTTTCGCACGTGCTGGCCCGGATAAACCACATCGACGTAGCCCAAATATCCGTCCGTGCAGTATTTCGACGCAGGCGGCGCGGAATCGACAATGCCCTGAATGCGCTCCGGCGACTTGTCGAACGCGACCGCAAACCTACGATTTGGCGCGGTTCGCGGCTCACCATCGTAATCAGATAGACATTTTCGCGGGTTTCTCCCTTGCCCTTTTGCCCAATGAACCAATACAACTCATCCAACTCAAGGGTGTCGACCGTTTGTTCACTCGTCCATACCTGATCCGTTTTTTTAATCCAGAAGCTCGCCTGGTTTTCCTCGTCCCCGCAATTCGGGCAGCGGCGACCCTCTATTTTCTTTGTCGTTTTCATGCTTTTATTATATCACTTCTTTATGCCTTTGTCAACGCTATTTGGGCACTCCATTTGCGGAGCGCCAATCGGCCGCCGCCGACCTGCCCGCCGCCTCGAATATGGGAATCCGCTGCGCCAGCGAGGGGTATTTACGCACGCTCTCTTCCGAGAACATGCCGTCTTCGATCCGGCGGCTGGCGGCGGCCTCGTGTCCAATGAGCACCCATGTCGCGGCGACCAGGTGCCGGAACGCCGGCTGCGCCAGCGTGGGGCAGATAAAGGACTGGCGGGAAGTGTTGATGTCCTCGCCGCTGATTTGGAACAGTTCGTGCGTATCGCACAGGGCCATCACCCGGCGCAGCTGCCCCATGGTGTTGCGCGAGGGCATGTATGTGACCGCGTGAAAGCCGATCCGCTTCAGATAGCCGAACAGTTCCTCCAGGTAGCTGTCCTCGAAGGCCTGCGCCTTTTTGTCCCCAGTGGGGGAATCCGTGACGTCGCCCAGGTACGCGTAGGCGGCGATGGCCCCGATTCCGCCCACGAAACGGATGAATTCGCGCACGTCCGGGCATTCGTCCGTGGCGTCAACGTAAAAACGGGGCAGCAGGCCGCTTTTCAGCGCCCCGATCAGGTCATACAGGTAGTGCGGGTTTTCGCCGTCCTGCAGATAGGCCTGTAACTTTCCGGAAAGAGTCAGCCCCAGTTGATCTTGCAGGAAAGCGGCTGTCTTCTCACCATAGCCATATTTTTCCATAATCGCCCGCGAAAGCCCGCACAGGATGTGCCGTTCGGTTACGCTGCCGCCATCATCATAACGGGAGAGCGGAAGAATGTCCCGGTCGAAATCAAGCGCGATTTCGAATCCCCCCAGCAGGCCGTTGAGCCTTTCGACCATCCGCCGGTTGCGTACGTTGCGCAGCTCCCGCCGGGGCGCGAGGAAGGCCTCGCAGGCGGCGTATTGGCTCCGGGGGATGCCGTGGGCCGCCACATAGGCGATTGATTGCTGGTCCGGGTTGTTGATTGTGCGCCCGCGGAAGGGGGTGTTATCCATGCGCACCCGCAGCTCGAAGCCCGCGGTGACGGGCATGCCCGCGATCGCCCCGGCCCGCGTGAACTCCGCGCAGCCCCCCACCGAGTCGTGGTCCATAATGCCAGCGGTAGATAAACCCTCTCTGCGTGCGTAAAACACCGCCGCGCTGGGGGAGTAGGGCGAAAAGGAGTAGCAGGTATGGATGTGGTTGTTGACCCAGCCGCCCTGTTCGGGGCGCGGCTGCGACGCCACAAGGGTTTGCAGGGCCTGCAGGCGGGCTTCCCGGTCGGGGTGGTTGAGGGTTTGCTCGAGGGGGGTGGTGGTATTCATAACATTTCTCAATTCTAACACGCCGAATGATATTCGGCGCCTATAATGCGTTCACGCGCGGAGCGAATGATATTCGCTCGTTGGTTGTGCTGAACAATCTATTTGCCGCCCATATTCCGCCAGTGGCTTCCAGTCCAATTCAACCACCTGGCCATCGCCCTCAAATTCATTCCGCACACGGTCAAATTCTGCTTTGGTTATGGTTTTTTGGGGGTCGTCAGGCACATCTACACAGTAATACTGTCCAATATCAAATTGAGGATCATAGTTATCTATAAGTGTTGTCTGCCACCTAAGTTCTCCGTCCTCAAAACGATGATAAGCGATGATGTAACCCCATTCATCTACCGATCTTATAGTACCATTTTTAAATAGCATAGCTGGACCACCAGACATAGGGTCAGGCCGAAAACCTTTTTGCAATACCGCTTCGCCGTTTTGGATCGTATAAACAACATAAAGACTTATTTGGTCCCACCATTCCATCCCAATCAATAACTCTTTTGTGCCATTATCGTCAACGTCATACAGGAAGTAGTAGTGAGGGAGCATGTATTGATTATTGTCATTCAAAATCTCATTGTACATCTCAAGATACTCTTCAACAACATAGGAGAGTGGGTCATCTTTATCGGCTGTGATTGTGACGGTTGACTCGGTTGTGGGTTCTGTTGTTCTGGTTGGATGTGGTGTTGTCTCCCACTCAGGTGTTACCACGCCATGGGCACAAAGGCCCATGAGCAATACAAGCAGGACTAC
>WQTL01000165.1 GCA_009786275.1 Bacillota bacterium
ACGCCGCTCTTCTCGAACTTATTTCCATGGGTTTCCCATATTAACGTCCATCAGCTCTTTGCGGTAGAATTTACAATGGGAATTTACGAGATTGTTTTGTGAAGCAAAAATATCAAAAAAACCGCCCGGAACCCTTGCTTTTTTGCCCGATTGGTATATAATAAAACAGGTATGCCCCAATGAAGATTTTTAGGAGGATGACCTGCATGGAGGAAGCAGCGGGAACAAAGCTCAAAGTTGGGATCATCGGCTGCGGCGGGATCGCCAACGGTAAGCACATGCCGAACCTGAAGAAGCTCAAGGAGATCGAAATGGCGGCGTTCTGCGACATCGTCGGGGAACGCGCGGAGAAGGCCGCGGAGAAGTTCGGCGGGGAGGGCGCGAAGGTCTACACGGACTACAAGGAGCTGCTGAAAGACCCGGAGATCGGCGTGGTGCACGTGTGCACGCCCAACCGCAGCCACAGCTTCATCACCGTGGACGCCCTGGAGGCCGGCAAGCACGTGATGTGCGAGAAGCCCATGGCCAAAACATACGCCGACGCCAAGCTCATGCTGGAGGCCGCGCAGAGAACGGGGAAGAAGCTCACCATCGGCTACCAGCAGCGGTGGCGCGGGGATTCCCTGTATCTGAAGGAGATGTGCGGCGCCGGGGAGCTGGGCGAGATCTACTACGCCAGGGCGATTGCTTTGCGGCGCAGGGCCGTGCCCACCTGGGGCGTGTTCCTGAACGCCTATGAGCAGGGCGGCGGGCCGCTGATCGACATCGGCACCCACGCCCTGGACCTGACGCTGTGGATGATGGACAACTACAAGCCCAAGATGGTCGTTGGCACCAGCTACCGCAAGCTGGCCGACCAAGTACGCACCGGCAACGCCTGGGGCGACTGGGACCCCGAGAAGTTCACCACGGAGGACAGCTGCTTCGGCTTCATCGTGATGGAGAACGGGGCCACCGTCAGCCTGGAGAGCAGCTGGGCGCTGAACATCGCCGACCCCAGGGAGGCCGTGTGCATCCTGGCGGGCACCGAGGCCGGGGCCGATATGCTGGACAAGGACCACGACCTGCGTATCAACAGCGTGAAGCACGGCAGGCAGTGCATCGAGTACCCCAACTTCAAGGCGGGCGGCGTGGCCTTCTTTGAGGGCTCGGGCAGCGACAACTCGGAGCTGGAGGCGCGCGGGTTCTATAAGGCGATCCTTGAGGACACCCCCGTGCCCACCAAGCCGGAACAGGCCATCGTGGTCACGCAGATACTCGAGGCGATCTACGAGAGCGCGAAGACGGGGAAGCCGGTGTATTTCTAGATTTTAGATGTTAGATATTAGATTGTAGAAATCCAAACAACATAGAAGGATGGATGATGTATGTTCTGTAACAAATGCGGCAACCAGATACCCGAGGGGGTGCAGTTCTGCGCAGGGTGCGGCGCGCCGACATCCGCGGCGGAGGCTCCTCCGCAGGCGCAGCAGCCTTTTGCGCAACAGCCCTATCCGCCGCCCTATCCGCAGCAGCCGTATCCCCCGCAGCCCTATCCCCCGCAGTATCAGCAGCCATACTACGCCCCGCCGCCCGAGCCGGATGTGCCCAACAAGGGGTTGAATGTCCTGAGCTTCTTTATCCCGCTGGTGGGGTTCATCCTCTACGCCACCTCGCACCAGAATACGCCTATCAAAGCCAAAGCCGCGCTGAAGATGTCCATCATCGGCATGTGTGTGGGCGTGGGCTTCGGCGTGCTCTGCGGCGTGCTGGGCGTGGTGATCCCCCTGGCCATGGGCGGCGGGTGGTAAAGGCGTATGCTTTCGTTTGCCAAAAGGGGGATACCTATGGGCTATCCGCGTGAATCGAGGATGCCGCCGGCGGCGGGGATTGCCATGGCGGTGTGGTTGGTTCTGTGTTATTTCCCGACGTATTTCAGCCCCCGATATGGTGTTATCCGCAGCGGCGGGCTTTGGGTATTGTTTGCGCTGCTTTCCTTTGCGCCTGTCGCATTGTTCCTGGTCTATGCGCTCGCGCTGGCGAAAAGAAAGCCGGGGCTTTTGCTTGTGCCCTGGGGGCTGCATGCCCTTTTTACGATGCCCTTCCCTCTCGCGCCCCTCCTTATATGGCAGTATTACCATGTTGCGCAGAGCATTTCCGCGGTTCCGCTGTGGGTCTGCACGGGCACCGCTTGTCTGCTGTCGGCAGGCGCGATGCTCTGTTACTGCCTGGCCGTGACGGGCCGCCTAAAGAAAAAAACCTTGCCGTTGCTCCTGACGGTCGCGCTTCCTGTGTGGAGCCTCGCAATCCGTATGCCGGAAACCCTTGGACAGCTGCGTGATTTGCTGCATCCCCCCGCGCTTTCCTTCCTCCCATACCGTTCACCGGCCATCATATCGATAGGACTGCCCATTGCGTTTGACATTCTCGGCGCGCTGCCCTATATCCTGCTTGTTGCGGGGCTGAAAGCCGCTCCTGCATCCACCACATATGAAAAAGGAGAATCCGCATGAAATTTTCCGTACAGCTGTATTCCCTGCGGGACTTGACGCCCGACAAGGAGAGCTTCCTGGGCATCTTCCCAAAGGTCAAGGCCATGGGCTTTGACGGCGTGGAGTTCGCGGGCTATCACGGGGCCAGCGCCGAGGAATTGCGCGCGGCCCTGGACGGCGCGGGTCTGGTGGCCACGGGCTGCCACATGGGCCTGAACGACCTGCGGCAGGAGAACCTGCCCGCCACCATCGCCTTCTGCAAAACCCTGGGCATGGACATGATCGGCATCGGCGGCGCGCCCCACGCCACCGCGCGCATGACCGCAAAGTCCTGCACCGTGCTGAAAAGGGCCTATGCCGCCGCGCTGCCCCAGGGGTACACGATTTACTACCACAACCACAGCGGGGAGTTCAAACCCTTCCGCAACGGCGTGCTGGCCATCGATATGTTCAAGGCCGCCTGCGCCCTGCAGGTGGATACCTACTGGAGCTTCCACGCCGGGGCGGACAACTGGAAGTTCCTCATGGAGAACAAGGACAGGATTTGCAGCCTGCATATCAAGGACGGCGTGGGCCGCGAAGGCAGGGCTCTGGGCGAAGGCAACTGCGACCTTGCCACCGTGGTGAAAGCGGCGAGGGAGATCGGCTTGGAATGGCTGGTGCTGGAGGATGAGAGCCGCGGGGACCAGATGAAGAGCGTGAGCACGGGGGCAAAATGGCTGAAGGAGAACGCGGGGTGATCCCATGGGCCGATGCTGCAAATGCGGCAGGGAAACCGCGCATGCGTACAGGTACTGGACAGGCGATTTGCTTGGCTCGAAGAGAGCTAAGACCTGTACGAACGTTCAAGAGCACGCCGCCTTTTTGTGCACCCGCTGCGCGATGGGCTATTACACTCTCTGCTGGGCTCTCGGCTCGGCGGCATACAGTGCTTGTTTTGCCATAACTGCGGGACGATACTATACCGCGGCCATTTTCGGCATCATATCGGCGGGTTGGCTTGCGGTATTCGTGCATGCCTTGATTGTCATGCGGCGGGACAAGGCCCTGCCGTTTTACGTTGGCAATGTTG
>WQTL01000166.1 GCA_009786275.1 Bacillota bacterium
GTGTCGATTGGCAGTTTACTGCCGAAGATGCTCGTATCAAGCTCAAAAGGCTTTATCCGGTTGTTCAATGATTTGGTTTTACAGGGTACTAGCGGTATTAGGCGGGTTGATATTTGGAATAGTTGAGTTAATCAAACACTTTAATATCGTCAGAGATTTTATCAAGAATCACTCGGTTGCCTTTTGGGTTGGAGCAGCAGCAGTCGTTTTTCTTCTACTTGCATACATTGTTATACGTCTTATATTAAACAGCGACTTGCTATCATCCATTTTTGCTTTGATTGGTAAAGGGGTATATGCATATACAGAGAGTCGTGTTTCCAAGTCTCGCAATCAAAGGTTTTTAGAAGAGGAGCGTCGAAAACAGGAAGAAAAACTTCGAGAACAATTCGAAGAGAAATTGGATGAAGAGCTTCGGCGACTAGAAGAAGAAAAAACACAGTATCGAAGATTGGCAGAAGAAACTCGAGAGCAAGAAAAAGTAGCACGTTTCCGCGCAATGCATTTGAGGCAACTTCTGCAAGCAAGTGACGGTTCTAGTTCTCACAGGGAAGAAAAAGGATATACTCAATACCGAAAAGCAGTTGACGAGGCTAAAGAATTAGAAGAGAAGGTTCAATACTTAGAGAGGCAAGTACAGTTCTTTGAAAATGAAGCTCGGCAATTAGTGGATAGAATGTATCGATGCCGGGAAGTGAATTTATTGCATTATTCGGACATGCACTTCAGAATTGATGCTGATAATACTATCTATTGGAAAGATGGCACTAAAACTACATTAAGTCAAGAGGGGGGTACACAATCAGATGACACCAAAACTCCATCTGAACCCATAACAGCAATTGAGTTTGAAAAGCTTATTGCCGAATATACAGAAAAAATGCAAGCTGCTGCTGTAAATGAGGATAAGCCAACAGACATATTAGACATGATGAAAAAGGACACAGAGGAAACAACCGAACATTTCAGGATTAGCAAAGGCGAAGCCAAAAAATCATTTAACACTGCATTAGTATGTTTGGCTCTGGGCTTTCCACTCATAATGTTTGCAGTTATTTGGGGCATAGTTTCAAATAACATTACTCCGACGATAATTTCTGCAATTGGCGGCGTGATTACGGAATTCATTGCAGGCACCGCTCTTCTTGTAAGAAAGCAATCTCTGAATCAATTAAATCATTTTTACGATATGTTGAGAAGGAATCAAGATATTCTTGTGAGTGTTAATATGGTTGAAAAAATGAGTGATGATAGCCGTGATGAAATGTATAAGGAAATCATAAAACGATTGATGAGCAATACTGTTGTCCCATCAACCACCTGAACAATGGTGTATCAGGTGTTGTAGGCGCTTTGAAAAAGATACCTTTTGGGGGACATTCCCCGTTGTTTTTACGCACGCGCTTGCTGATGCAGTCCTCGATATAGGTCTTCTGGAGCAGGGCATCGCCCTTGTACTTCTCCGAGCGAAGAATGCTGCGGATGGTAGTGTAGGACCATTCGCCGCAGCCCTTCGGCGTCTTGATTCCCTGGCTTTGCAGGGCGATAGCGATCTGCTGGAAGCTTTCGCCGGAGAGGAAGCGATCATAGATTTCCTCGATAACGGCGGCTTCCTCCGGGATGACCTCGGGTTTGCCGTCCGGGCCTTTCTTGTAGCCCAGGAAACTGCCATAGGCGAAGCTCACTTTGCCCTAGGCGGCGCTCCATTCCTTGCCCCGCTTGATGTTGGCGCTGATGGATTCGCTCTCGGCCTGGGCCAGCCCGCTGAAGATCGTCAGCAGGAACTCGTCGGTGGCCTTGCGGGTGTCGAAACCCTCTTTCTCAAAAATAATGCCAATCCCCATGCCCTTCAGCATGCGCACGGCGTTCAACGTGTCGGTCGCGTTGCGAATCTCGAAGACCGCGCCCTTGAGGGAGTAGTCGCCCACCAGGTATGCGGCGCCAAATTTGGGCAGGTTGGCCCCCGGTCTGCTTAGGGCGCCCTACATCGACATACCGGTATCCGTGTTCATCTCCTGAACGACATCATCCAGCCCAGCCTCCCGCATGGCTTCCAGGATCGCCTGCGTTTCTTCCTCGGCCAGTTCCACGGGGAACGATTCATCGTCACCCTCGTTGCGGCACAGGGTGTAATAGGCCTCTAGCCGCCCGTCTTCGGGGTAGTAATCCGCGTACAGGTTGATCCAGTCAGCGGTGTCCGCGGTTTCGGTGCCGAAGCGCGCGTCCACGTCGAACCAGGTTTCGAGGCAGGCATTGATGTGGTCTTCTTTGATGAGCATGTCATCGTTGATGCGGATGTTCGCTTGGGTGATCATCACTTTTTCCTGCTTCTGCTCGATGTCCTCATAACCAAGCCGATTCAGCAGATGGATGGCCAGGAGGTAGTCCGATTGCTCGGGATCGAGGTTATCCCGTAACCGCGCAAGTCCTTCCGCAGTCACGCTGCGTTCCTCCGGGCTGAGGTTGATAGTGATCCCCTCGGGCGCAGGCTCACCGCCGCCGATCATGACAACATCGCCCTTTTGCACGAGGTTCACCAGCGCAAAGTCCAAGCTGTCGGCCCCCTTTGGAGACCGTGATGGTGTGTGCGCCCTCTTTTTGGAACTCATGCGCGGTGTCGCAGAGGATGAGGCATTCTATTCCACGCTGCCGGGCAATGCGCACTGCGATGTCAACCACAGGGCAACCGTCGGCGTCAATGAGGAGTCTAATCATAATGCTCTACCCCAATCATTTCCGCGTCGGCGTTCCCTTCCATGAAGCGAATCACTTCGTCCAAAGACCGCCGCGCGTAGGCGGCGTCGCCTGATAAGACAGCGACGCCGATCGTCAGCGTTTGATGCGTATCCTGTGTCCCCACCTCCGCGACGGACGCGTTGAAGCGCTGCCGGGATCAGGCTGCGGCGGACTTGCCGCTTATCCTTTAGCGACGCGGCATGGGAGATGTGGAATGTGAGCTTCGCGGACTCTACATGCATTGTGCCAGCCTCTGCATCACTGAAACGTCTTCGGGTTGGTGTAGCCCGGCTTGACCAGGACATTGTCCTTGCCCTTGACGCACTCATTATACACGCCTTCCCACTCGCCGAAGGAATATTCCTCCACGCTGACGCTGATGTACTTGCCCGGCTTGCCCATGGTCTTGTTGACTACGGCGGCGATCTGCTCGGCGGCGTCCTGCAACTGCTTCTGGCTGGGGCCGCTGATGGTTTTGATGACGATGTGTGGCATGGTAATCTCCTCTTATATTTATTCTGTTGCCGCTGATTCTTTTTCGATCAACGCCAGCGCCACTTTCAGCGCGGCGATGCGCCGCTCAAGAAGGGTGCGCTGTGACGCGCCCAGCTTATCAGCGTTCATCTTTTCGCACTTACGCAACGTCGAGAGCAAGGCGCGGTGCGCCTCCTCTAGCTCTTCTCTTGTAAAGTCACCCATGGGGTGCCGGGCAGGCGCGACGCTGTAGCGCAGCACGGCGGCGGTGCAGCCCGCCGACAAGAACGGCAGGGCCACGGGCTCAGCCTCCCGGTCGGAGCAGAAGCCGTAGCCGCCGCCCGG
>WQTL01000167.1 GCA_009786275.1 Bacillota bacterium
CTGTTCGTCACAGGCGCGGTGGACCCGTTCGGCAAGCGCACGGTCTCGGAGATCCTCGACCCGCCGATGGCGCACGTCACGGCGCTGAGCGACGGCAGGAACGGCACGGCGGTGTTCGTCTCGCTGGACGCGTTCGGCATCACGTCCGTCGATGTGGGGAGGATACGCGCGGCGCTGAAGGACTTCGCGGCGGACCCGGCGAACAATATCATCAGCATCAACGTATCGGCCCTGCATCAGCACAGCGTGATCGACACCCTGGGCATGAACGGCAACATCCTGGCCGCGGTGTTCGCCAACACCTTCGCGCAGCTCACGGGCTGGTACCCGCCCTTCAGCGGCAAGAACCAGGACTACATGAAGAACGTGACGAAAGTCGTGGCGGACACGGTGAAGGAAGCCGTGGGAGGCATGGAGGAGGGCACGCTGCACTACGGCAAGGCGGACGTGCGCGAGTACATCAACGAAAAGCGCGCGCCCGACTGCTTCGACCCCTACTTCCACCGGCTGCGCTTCAAACCGACTGCGACGGCCTCGCCCGAGACCTGGCTGTGCAACGCGGCCATCCATCCCACGGGCCTGGGCACCTCGGACACCAAGGTATCGGGCGACTGGCCCTACTTCATCGGAGAGGCCCTGAAGGACTACAACGGCGGCACGAACTTCCAGTTCATCAACGGCGCGGAGCTCGCCATGGGCATCAAGTTCGACGAACCCATGCCGGACGCGACAGGCTACCAGCGCATGCGGCGCTACGGCAGCCTGCTGGCCGACAAGCTCAAGGGCATCACCGGGGAGATACAGCTGCCCTCCCTGCTCAACATCGCCCATAAGGAGTACCTCCTGCCGGTGGACAACCCGCTGCACCTGCTGTTCTTCCGCCTGGGCGCCATCGAGTCCTCCGGGCGCAAGAAGGACCTGCTCGGCCTCGACCTGGAGCTCAAGACGGAGCTGGGCTACATGGAGCTGGGCGGCAAGGTGGCCGTGGCCCTGGTCCCCGGCGAACTGGAGCCCGCCCTGGCCTTCGACGGCAACGGCCTTGCCAAGGAGGAGTCCTACCGCCGCGAGGAGTATAAGTTCACGCCCATGCGCGAGATGGCCGGCCCGGGCATCGAGCACTTCATGGTATTCGGCCTGACCAACGACCAGATCGGCTACATCCTGCTGCCCAACGACATCGCGCACTTCGTGGTGTTCGGCAACGAGGAGGTCAACACCGCCAGCACGAAATCGGCCCCGCTGACCCTCGCGGCGTTCAAGGCGCTGACGGAGAGCGTACGCTGAACCCCTTGCCTCACAGGGCTGGCCTACCAATCCAGTTGCATATTGCGCGGTTTTGCTTGACAAACGCTCCCGGGGGCTTTAAGATTGGAGCCACCGGGAGCAAATGATTTTGGAAGGGGCGGCAGGCATGGAAGAGAATACCGCGTTCGGGGCGTTCATTCAGAAGAAGCGGCGGGAGGGCGGCTTCACGCAGCGGGCCCTGGCGCAGCGCCTGCACGTGACGGAATCGGCGGTATCGAAGTGGGAGCGCGGGGTGTCGTACCCCGACATCACGATGATCCCCGGGCTCTGCGAGGCCCTGGCGGTCAGCGAGAGGGAGCTCATCACCGCAAGCGAGGACTTCGCCCAGCGCCGCGTGGAGCGGGCGGCCCGCTCGCTGCGGCACTTGCGCAAGGGCCTGCTGTGGATATTGAACGTCTCCTGCGGCGCCGCGCTGCTGACCTGCCTGGTGCTCACGCTGGCGGGCCCCATGCGCCGGGGGACGCTGCTGGTCGTGGCCGCGTCGCTGCTCACGGGGGCCTCGCTGACTACCCTGCCGCTGCTGCTGCCGAAGGGCCGGCGCGGCTGGGGCGCCCTGGCCGGGTTCTACCCCGCCCTGTGCCTGCTGCTGGCCGTGCTCGCGTGGTACACCGGCGGGCGCTGGCTGCTGATGACGCTCAGCGCCGTGACCTACGGCCTGGTGCTGGTATGCCTGCCGCTTGCGCTGCGGGCCATTCCCCTGCCCGGGGCGATTGCGGGCCACAAGACGCTGCTCTGCTTCGCCGTGTACAGCCTGCTGCTGTTCCCCCTGTTGGCCGCGATATTGGGCTTCGCCGGGGAGGGGCTGTTTTTCCCCGCGGGCGTGACCATCGCGCTGATGGGCCTGGCGCTGTGCTGGGGGATCATGCTGCTGCTCCGCTACGCGCCGCTGACGGGCCTTACGAAGGCCGCGCTGTGCTGCGCCTTGGGCGGGCTGTTCAACCTGTTCTTCAACCCGGTGATCCGCACGGTGACGGAGGGCGCGCCCTTCGCGCTCACCCCGCCGAATTTCCTGGTTTGGGCGAATCCGGACATCCTGAACGCCAATATCGACTTCCTCACCACCCTGCTGCTATGGGCCGCCGCGGCGGCGCTGGGAATCATGGCCCTGCGCAGGCGGCAAAAGCGGTAAAAAGCGCCGGAACCCGGGCGGGAAACCGCTCCATTGGCAAGGGTACCCATGGGTTCCTCAATTTACAAGCCGTGATTTCTTCCATGAAAGTGCCCGCCGCGAAACGGAAGGCAAAAAACAGAGGCGCACCTCAGTGCGTCTCTGTTTGTCCTGTTGGACATCCCATGTACTTCGGGTCCTTCGTTCTTACCCTTCTTGTACCCCCGGCAGGTAGTCGGTGAAGCCGACCTTGAATACCCCATTGGAGGATACTTTATACAACACAACGACCACCGCATCCTGCTCCAGGATGCAGTAGCAAGCGCTGTCCCGATAAAGCATACCGATTTTGGTCGTCATCTTGCTGTCCGCAAAAATGACAAGCTCACGCCCGGACGTGTTCACGAATCTTTTCATTTTTTACCTCCTGTTTGGCTTTCCAGTTTTGTGATGTGAATTCGGCGCGCCGGCTTATCTGCGCACTGTTTCGTCATCATTATATCACTTTAGCCCAAAAAAATCAAGCCTTTTTTTCCGATATTTCAAATTTTTTTTCAATAAATATGGAAATCGCAGGAATTTTATCATTCTTTTTTGGAAATTGTAGGATTCTGACCAGTCAAATACAGGGATTTTGGTCAAAAAGTGGTAATTTGAGACTTTGTTGCCAAGTTTTGAGACTTTTCTTCTAGGAAAGGGATACCCCGGCCGCGCGGGCCGGGGCAATTGAGCGAATAGAATGGGCTCAGCTCTCCCAGAGGAGCGCGCCGTGCCGCTCCAGGGCCTCCAGGACGGATTGCGCCGGGGCGTCCTTCAGGTCCAGGGGGGAGGGGGCGTCCAGGTAGTACACCGCGGAAAGGCTGCCCGGGTAGGTCCAGCGGGAATCCCAGTAGGCGGGCTCGTATTCTGGCCCATAAGCGGCGTCGTGCCGCTGCCCGCCCCGGCAGAGGTACAGCCCCGTGCCGGTGCCCATGGCGACCTCCTCGGGGCCGCTCTGGTTGGTGTCGAGGACTTTGCGCGCCCAGGTCTGGGTGAGCTGCAGGATGGCGACGTCGCGCTCCTCGCCGCCGATGGTCACGCGGCGGAACAGGCAGGCGGCGCGCACGTAGCGCTCCGGGGAAAACAGGACGTGCGCCCCGTCCC
>WQTL01000168.1 GCA_009786275.1 Bacillota bacterium
CCCGGAGCGGTTTTTCCTGGCGGCGGGGGCAAGGGAGGCAGCCGATATGGCCCGGCTCTGGCTCGCGGCGGAGGTTTTACGTGAATTGGGCGTGCTGGAGGCCGACGCGCAGGCGCGGTACTGCCTGGCCCCGGCGGGAGAGAAAGCAGATTGGGAGAAATCGGAGCTGGTGGAATTCTTGAAGGGGGCAGTCATATGATCGAGGCCTACGAGGCCTTACGCGCGCGGTGCGAGGCGCTGCGGTGGCCGGAATCGGACCGGGCGGTCTTTTCCCCGGAGGAGCTCGGGGCCCTGGACCGCGCCTACGAGTTCTCCGAGAAGGCCCATGCCGGCAAGCTGCGCCTTTCGGGCGAGCCGTACATCATCCACCCCGTGGCGGTGGCGCAGCTGCTGCTGGACCTGGGGTTCTACGACCAGCTGTGCCTGCTGGCGGCGCTGCTGCACGACGTGGTGGAGGACACGAAGTACGAGCTGGACGACTTGCGCGCGCAGTTTGGAGAGTCTGTCGCGCAGATGGTGGACGGCCTGACCAAGCTGCACCGCATGAACTTCGCCTCCAGCGAGCAGGCCGAGGCCCAGAACGTGCTGAAGATGCTGCTTTCCATGCTGCGGGACTACCGCGTGATCCTCGTCAAGCTGGCCGACCGGCTGCACAACATGCGCACCCTGGAATACCAAAAGCCCGAAAACCAGCTGCGCATCGCCCGGGAGACCATGTACGTCTATGTCCCCATCGCCGATATGCTGGGCATCCGCCTGTTCAAGGAGGAGCTGGAGGACATCGCCATCCACTTCCTGGACCCCCCCGGCTACGCGGAGATCGAGGCCTGGCTCGCGCGGGACAGGGCGATGCGCGGGGCCTTCCTGGACGGCATACAGGCGCGGCTGCGCGGCTTTCTCCAGGGGAAGTTCCGCGAGCTCTACGGCAGGGATACCCCCGTGCACGTGGAGGGCCGGGTGAAGAGCGTGCACGGCATCTACCGCAAGCACCAGACGCAGCTGCGCAGCTTCGAGGAGATCTTCGACGTCTACGCCGTGCGCGTCATCGTCAGCACCGTGGAGGAGTGCTACTTGGCCTTCAGCTGGGTACAGCAGATCTACCACAGCATCCCCGGGCGCATCAAGGACCGCATCAGCAACCCCAAGCAGAACGGCTACCAGTCCCTGCACCTGACCATGGTGGGGGAGGAGAAAATTCCCTTCGAGGTGCAGATACGCACCTGGGACATGCACTACATCGCCGAGACGGGCATCGCCGCCCACTGGAAATACAAGCTGGGCATCGCCGCAAGGGACGTCGGCATGGAGGACCGCCTGGCCCGCATACAGGAGCTGCTCGACAGCTACAAGGACGCCGACTCCGTGGAGGAGGTCGTGCAGTCCATCCGCAGCGACATCGCGCCGCTGGAAAAGGTCTACCCCATGACGCCCAAGGGGGAGACCAAGGAGCTCAAGCTCGGCGCCACGGTGCTGGATTTCGCCTACGCCGTGCACACGAAGGTGGGGCACCGCTTCAAGAGCGCGAAGGTGAACGGCCGCATCGCCCCCATCGATTACCAGGTGCAGAGCGGCGACGTGGTCGAGATTATCCTCGATTCGAACCCCGACAAGGGGCCGAGCCGCGACTGGAAGCGCATCGCCGTCACCAGCCAGGCCCAGAGCAAAATACGTTCCTGGTTCAAGAAGGAGCGCCGCGAGGAGAACATCGCCGAGGGCCGCCGAGAGATCGAATCCGAGCTGCGCCGCAGCTTCAGCCGCCTGGAGCCCGGCGAGTGGGACGACATCCTCCTGCGGGTGCTGGCGCGCAAGCACTTCGGCACGGAAAGCCTGGAGGGCGATGCCCGCCTGGAGGAGTTCTACGCCGCGCTGGGCTACGGCGGGGTGGCGCTGCAGAGCTACCTGCCCCTGCTGCGCGAGGAATACCAGAAGCTCATCAGGGCGCAGCAGGGCGTGGCGCTTAAAAAGATCACCAGCGACAAAGGCGTGCTGGTGGAGGGCGTGGACAGCTGCATGGTGAAATTCGCCCAGTGCTGCCACCCCGTGCCGGGGGACCCCCTCGTGGGCTACATCACGCGGAGCTCCGACCGCGGGGGCGGCGGCGTGACCATCCACCGCTCGGACTGCAGCAACGTACCGGCCGATACCGCCGCCGCACCCGAGCCCGACCGCTGGCTGCGCGCCCGCTGGGACAAGACCGAGGGCGAGCGCTACAAGGGCGCGCTGGTCATCAGGACCTACAGGCGCGCCAGCGTCACGGCGGACGTGGCCAACCTGTTCAACGGGCTGCACATCGCCTTGAGCCGCTTCAGCTTCGACCTGCACAGCGACGGCACGGGCACGATACACGCCGTGGCGGGGGTCGCCAGCCGCCACCAGCTCGAACAGCTCAAGGCCAGGCTCGAGGGGGTCAAGGGCGTGGCGGAGGTGTACTATGGGTAAGTTGGATAAATTATTTGGAGACGCATGCGTCTCTACACCTTTAAGCGAATTATGTAGAGACGCACGGCAGTGCGTCTCCATAAACAAGGGCTGGTCGGGCGACAAAAAATTCATCGTCGAAACCGCCGAGGGGCGGCGTCTGCTCCTGCGCCTCGCCGATGCCAAGGAGTACGACGAAAAAAAGCGCGAGTTCGAGATGATGGGGCGCGTGGCGGCCCGCGGCATCCCGACCTGCGCGCCGGTTGACTTCGGCCTTTGCGACGCGGGGAAAAGCGTCTATACGCTGGTAACGTGGCTCGAGGGCGAGGACGCAGGTTCGGCCCTGCGGGGGATGTCCGGAAAAGAGCAGTACCTGCTCGGGAAAAAGGCGGGCGCTTTACTGCGCGGGATACACCAGGTCCCCACAGAAACGGACACGGAAGGCTGGTCCATGTGGTTCGGGCGCAGGATGAAAGAAAAGCTGGATTTGTATTTGGCGCACGAGCGTAAGCTGGCCCGCGCGGCCCCCTGCGCGGAGTACCTGCTGCAAAATAAACATCTGCTGGAAGGCAGGCCGCAGGCGTTTTACCACGGCGACCTCAACCCCACGAACGTCATCCTCCTGCCGGGCGGCGAAGTGGCCGCCATCGACTACAACGCCGCCTACGACCGCCATGGCGTCGACCCCGTGTGGGAATTCCGCACCATCCCGTGGGGGCAAAACCCCAACCCGCACTACTACACCGGGGTGCTGGACGGCTACTATGAAGGCCTCGCCGAGCGCGATTTTCTCGCGGAGCTTGCCGTGCTGGCATATTACTTCGCCTATGAGGCCGTGTGGGGGATAGTCGATTCGAGAATCCTGCGCAAAGGCATGCGCAGGGATTGCCGCAAGCACCTGGCGAACGTGCTGCGCTGGTTCGGCAACATGGACAACGTTGTGCCCACGTGGTACCTGAAAGGGCGCTACAGCTGAGCCTGCTGCGGGAGCACCTGCTCGGCTGCAACCGGGACAGCGACAGGCGCGGCGGCTACGGCGGGCAATGCCGGCGGCAACACAGGCGCGGGCGGGGCAGGCGCGCCCCCGGCGTCCAGGCCGGCCAGCAGGGCGCGGAAAAGCTCCACGTGCATGGATTCGTCCAGCAGG
>WQTL01000169.1 GCA_009786275.1 Bacillota bacterium
GGAGATCTTCGCCTCCATGATGGCCTGCTCGTTCATGGCCTCGTCGTATTCCGCGTTTTCCGAAAGGTCGCCGAAGGAGCGCGCCTCCTTGATTTTGCCCGCGATCTGCTCGCGCCCGGTGGTGCGCAGGCGTTCCAGTTCGTCCACCAGTTTTTTATAGCCCTCGGCGGTGAGGAAGGTATGGTTGGCTGGCATAGTTTCGACTCCTTTTTATGCGTTCATATATTCTCATGCAGGCGCGCAAAAGCATGCCCAGTATAGCTTATTTTAAAGAAATTGTCAAGTTAAATATCTGTGACGGGCTTTTATCACCCCCTTTGCCGCCAAACAGCCCTTTCGGGCGGCGGCAGAGGGGGTAAAAAACGAAAAATTTTCCTTGCTTTTTTGTTTTATATATGTTATACTATATTGTCCGTGTGCAACTTTTGCTCCTCTGGCGCCCGGCGCGCGTACGAGCGATCGAATATTATTTGGAGGATCTGCCCCTATGGACCTGGCAAAAGCGGAAAAACTCATCAGCCAAAACCCTGACTGCGCCTACGCGGCATTGCTGCGCACGGCGAAGGATTCCATGAAGGAAGCCCCGCCGAAGATCGTCATCGGCTCCACCGTGCGCGTGCACGTCAAAATCCGCGAAGGCGAGCGCGAGCGCGTGCAGGTGTTCGAGGGCACGGTCATCGCCCGGCGCGGCTCGGGCATCTCCGAGACCTTCACCGTGCGGCGCATCTCCTACGGCGTGGGCGTTGAGCGCGTGTTCCCCCTGCATTCCCCCAACGTGGTGAAGGTGGAGCTGGTGCGTCTGGGCAAAGTGCGGCGTGCGAAATTGTACTATCTGCGCGGGCGCGTGGGCAAGGCCGCCAAGGTGAAGCAGAAGCTGGGATAAATCCTATTTTCATAGGAGAATGCCATGCCGGACGAAACCAACGAAATGATCCGCCCGGGCGAAAACGCCAGGCGGGCGGGTTCCCTGTACGAAATGGCGGAGGTGCTGTCCTCCGCGGTGCTGTGCATCGCGGTGCTGTTTACCTTTGTGCTGCGCTTCGCGGGGGTGCTCGGCATCTCCATGACCCCCACGCTGGAGAACAAGCAATGGCTGGCGGTGACGGCCATCCTGCCGCAGCCGGAGCGCGGCGACATCGTGATCATCTCCCCGCGCAACGGCCACCACGAGCCCCTGGTGAAGCGGGTGATCGCCGTGGGCGGCGACGAGATCGATTTCGCCGGCGGGCGCGTGCTGCTCAACGGCGCGGTGATTGAGGAGCCCTACCTCCCGGAGGACTTGGAGACCTACCCTGCCAACGAATACCAAGCCTCGATGCCGTACCCGGCGCGGGTGCCGGCGGGCTATGTGTTCGTGATGGGCGACAACCGCGGCGTGTCCTCCGACAGCCGCGCGCGCGAGGTGGGTTTCGTGCGCGCGGACGATATCCTGGGGAAGGTGCTCTTCCGCGTGAAACCGTTTCTCAAAAAAATAGCATAAGGAGAGCCCATGCCCCAAGACGATATTTCTGTCAACGAAATGATCCGCCCGGGCGAAAACGCCAGGTGGGTGGGTTCCTTGTACGAAATGGCGGAGGTGCTGTCCTCCGCGGTGCTGTGCATTGCGGTGCTGTTCACCTTTGTGCTGCGCTTCGCGGGGGTAATCGGCAGCTCGATGACCCCCACGCTGAAAAACGGGGAGTGGCTAGCGGTTACGGCCATCCTGCCGCAGCCGGAGCGCGGCGACATCGTGATCATCTCGCCGCGCACCAACGCCTTTCACGAGCCCCTGGTCAAACGGGTGATCGCCGTGGCCGGCGACGAGATCGACTTCGCCGGCGGGCACGTACTGATCAACGGCGTGACCATCAGCGAGCCCTACCTCCCGGAGGACCTGGAGACCTTCCCCGCCAACGAATACCAGGGTTCTATGTCATACCCGGCGCGTGTGCCGGCGGGCCGCGTGTTCGTGATGGGCGACAACCGCGGCGGCTCCTCCGACAGCCGGGTGAAATCCGTGGGCTTCATCCGCGCGGACGACATCCTGGGCAAGGTGAGCTTCCGCGTGAAGCCGTTTTTTGAAAGCGACCCGTTCCGATTTACGTACAAGGTGAAGTAGCATGCCATCGCAGAATGTGCAGTGGTTCCCGGGCCACATGGCGCGCGCCCGCCGCCTGCTGCAGGAAAGCCTGCCCCTGGTGGACGCCGTGGCGGAGCTGCGCGACGCGCGCGCCCCCGAGAGCAGCCGCAACCCGGAGCTGGGCGCGTTGCTGGGCGGCAAGCCCCGCATCGTGCTGTTGAACAAAAGCGATCTGGCCGACGCCGAGGCGACCCGGCGCTGGCTTGCTTTTTTGCGTGACGAATCCCCCGCCCTGGCCGTGGACTGCCGTTCCGGCCGGGGGCTAAGCCGATTCGCTTCTGTTGTGCAAGAGGCCCTGCGCGAAACCATCGCGCGCAACGCCGCGCGGGGTATGCCGCGCAAGCCCCTGCGCCTGATGGTGGCGGGCATCCCGAACGTGGGCAAATCGTCCCTCATCAACCGCTTGGCGGGCTCTTCACGCGCGCAGACGGCCGACAAGCCCGGCGTGACCCGGCACAACCAGTGGTACAGCGCCGGTTTTGTGGAGCATCCCGCTGACCGCGCGGTGAATATCCCCATCGAGCTGCTGGACACCCCCGGCGTGCTCTGGCCCAAATTTGAAGACCCCTCTGTGGGCGAGAAGCTGGCCTTCCTGGGCAGCGTGAAGGACGAGGTGTTCGACGCGGAGATCCTCGCCCTGCGCCTGCTGGAGGTGCTGCGGGCCGGGTATCCGGCGCGCCTGGCCGAGCGCTGCCGCCTGGATCCGGCGGCGTTGTCCGCCCCGCCCCCCTGGGAGCTCCTGGAGGCAGCCGCCCGGCGGCGGGGCATGCTGCTGCCCGGCGGCGTACCCGATACGCGCCGCGCGGCTTCCGCGCTGCTGGACGACTTGCGCACGGGGAAGTTGGGGAAAATCACGCTGGACGAAGTAAAGTAAATTTTATCAGCTCGTTTGCAGGGCTCCTTTGAAGGGGTCCTGTTTTTTTATTGCAAGTTTTACTGTTTTGTCGTGCAAAAGCGCTTAGCGAAAGCCTCCATTTCAAGGGAATTGTTCCGTAATTATTTTGGTTATTCTTTTCTTTTTCCGTACTATTTACAATAACAGCTTTAGAACATCCGTTCCAGCTGTTGATAACCCTGTGGAAAGAGTGTAAAACTCCAGTATTCAGAGGCTTTCCCCTTGTAAAGGAACTCACTTTGCATAAAAACAGGGTTATCCCTTTTTCTGGCCGTTTCGGTTCTGTTATGAATCCGCATACAACCCATCCTGCAAAACGCCGCGAATCACCACCGCGCGCAGCCGCCAATCCTCGTCGGCGAGGAGCAGGTCCGCCGTCTTGCCCACAGCCAAGCTGCCGGTCTTTTCGTGGATATTTACCACGCGCGCCGGGTTGATGGTGACCGCCCGCAGGGCCGCGCCCTCCCCGATGCCCCAGTCCAGCAGGTTGCGGAACCCGCCGCAGAGCTGCGCGGCGCCGCCCGCCAGGACACGGCCCTGGTCGGCGAACACG
>WQTL01000170.1 GCA_009786275.1 Bacillota bacterium
GTCCCAGCCCTCGAACAGGCCGTAGAGGAAGGCCGAGGCGTAGCCGTCGCCGCCGCCGAAGCTCTTGAGCGCCTGCACGGGGAAGGGCTTGATGCTGTAGCTGTCCTCCCCTACCCACGCGGTCGAGCCCTTCTTGCCGTGCTTGATCACGACGATCTTCGCGTTTTTGCCCTGCCAGTAGGCCGCCGTGGCTTCGTCCGTGCCGGGCAAATCCAGCAGCGCCTGCGTGAGGTCATACTCCTCCCGGCTGCCGAGGATCACGTCGGCGGCCTGCGCCACCCGGGAGTAATAGACGGCGATTTCGTCCCTGCTCACCCAGTTGTAGGGCCGGTAGTCGATGTCGAACACGATGGGCGTGGCGCTGCGCTGCGCCAGGGCAACGGCCTTCAGCGCCGCCTCGCGGGAGGGGCTTTGCGCCAGCGCCGTGCCCGAGATCAGCAGGGCTTTCGCGCTCTTGATATACCCCTCGTCGATGTCGCCGGGCTCCAGCGCCAGGTCGGCGATGTCGTTGCGGTACATGAGGATGCTGCTCTCGTCCCGGCTGAGGATCTCCGTGAAGGTGAGGCCCAGCTTCTCGCCGTTGGCGCAGCGCCTGACCCGGCTGGTGTCCACGCCCTCCCGGGTGAACTCGTCCATAACGTAGTCGCCGAACCTGTCGTCGCTCACGCGGCAGAAGAAGCCGCATTTTTTCCCCAGGCGCGATAGCCCCACGGCGATGTTCGCGGGGCTGCCGCCCAGGTACTTCTTGAAGGTGGTGCTTTCGGCCAGGGTCTGGAAGTAATCCACGGGGTTGAAGTCGATGGCCGCGCGGCCCAGCAGGACCAAATCGAGCGGGCGGGTCCGATCAAACGCGAGGTTGTACATGGGTTATCCTTCTTTCATCTGTAGAGGCGGCATTCCTGCCGCCCGCAACTGTAACTCATCTCCCCAATTGTACTATGTTTTCATAGGTTCTGTCAACCCTGCCTTTTTAAATTATCAAATTTACCGTCCCCCCTTGACAACGCCCGCAAAGCTGCTATAATGGTTCATGCGTCAACTGTTATACCAAAAACCATTGAGGAGGCTTCCATCATGAACGACTATGACGTCATCGTCGTCGGCGCCGGGCCGGGGGGGACCACCGCGGCGGCGCTGCTGGCAAACGCGGGCAGGCGCGTGCTGCTCGTGGACAAAAACGCCAAGCCGGGCGGGCGTATGATCACCATCAACCGGGAGGGCTTCGCCTACGAGCTCTTCCCCATCAACTGCGTACCGCAGCACGATTCGCTCTTCGAAAAGCTCAGCGCCGTCCTCGGCAAGCAGGATGACGTCAAGCTCATCCTGGGCGACGACTTCGGCATCGGCAAGCTGTACTACGAGACCCCCGGGGGCGAGCTCCGGGGCTGGATGATGAACTTTAAATTCGCGAACCTGCTGAAAATGCTGGGCTTCATCGGCGTCAAGCTCTGGGACGTGCGCGCCCTCCTGCAAATGACAAAGGTCGCCGGCAAGCTCATCAAGATGAAGGACGAGGAAATCGCGGGCCTCTACAACGTTTCCGCCATGGAGTACTTCGACAGCCTGGGCCCCGTGCCGCCGGGCTTCCGCACCTTCATGCTCGCCACCTTCGGGGAGGGCGCCTTCGAGATGACCTCCGACCGTGTCGCCGCCGGCGAGATGGTGAAGATGTTCCAGACCACGGTGAAGGGCAGCGGCGGCCGCTATTACGAGGGCGGCATCGGGCATTTCTTCGAGGTGATGTCCACCGCCGTCACCGACCACGGCGGCACGCTGCTCATGAACGCCCGCGTCAAATCCATCGACACGGAAGACGGCAAAGCCCGCGGCATCACCTTGGAAAACGGCGAAACATATACAGCGCCCATCGTCATCAGCAACGCGGGCATCCGCCAGACAATTCTCACCCTGGTGGGCGAAGATAAGTTTGAACAGGCCTACGCCGAAAAAATCAAGTCCCTGGAGAGCAACCTGGCCTGCGTCGGGTACCGGTATTTCACCTCCAGGCCCGTGCTGGAGTACCCCATGCAGGTGCTCTTCCCCGAGGGCTGCGTGTCGAAGTACAGCGAGTTCGAGAAGATCGAGCGCGGCGAGGCCAGGCCCGAAAGCGGGTACATCTACATCGGCACCACCTCGCTGTATCCGAAGATGGCCCCGGCGGGCAAGCAGGTCATCTACGCCGTGGTCTCCTGCGTGCCCGCGCTGGAGGTCGACCCCGCGCCCTACCTCGAGTACATCGAGCGGGGCGTGCGCAAGGTCGTGCCCGCGCTCTACGAGCCCGGCGCCATCGAGCGCACGGAGGTCATGACCACGGCCATCGTGCCCGGCGTGGGCAACGACGCGATCTTCCCCGGCCAGGGCGGCGAATCCTACGGCGTCGCCAACACCCTGGGCCAGGCGGGCCCCGACCGCCCGGACGGCAGCACGCCCGTCCGGGGTCTCTACATCGTCGGCAACGACGCGGCGGGCTTCGGCCTGGGCACCCACCAGGCGGTGGATTCCGGCTTCAACGTTTACGCGCTGGTCACGGGGTCGCGCCCATGAACGAATACGAGTTCAACGGCAAATTCCTCTACTGCGTCCGGCTGATCAAACGCCTGTACGAGCGCGCCCTGGCCGACGCCGCGGCGGAAAGCGGCCTGAGCCTGCCCGAGGCGGACGTCCTCTCCTTCCTGCGCGAATACCCGGAATTCGACACCGCCCGCGACATCGCGCTCTACCGCGAGGTTTCCAAGGCCTATGTCAGCAACGCGGTGGAGGCTCTGACGGGCAAGGGCTACCTCACGGCCGTCCGGGATACCCGGGACCGCCGGGTGCGGCGCCTGGCCCTCACGCCCGCCGCCGGCGAGACCGCCCAGCGCCTGTACGAGGGGCAGATACGCTTCTACGACAGCATCACCCGGGGCATCCCCATGCGGGAGGTCAACGGCATGCTCGCCCTCCTGGCCACCTGCGCGCAAAACGTGCAGCGCGCCGCCGAGGAATACCGGATCGAGAAATAACCCTTGTAGGGGCTGCATTCCTGCCGCCCGAATCCTAAAACAACTTGCAATCTTAAGTAACCACTGGTTAAGGCCAGCGCTGTTTGTAGGGGACGGCCTCCGGACGTCCCTGGACCTTAAAAACAAGGCTTTTACTGGGGCGTCGGGGACGCCGCCCCCTACATTGCGCGTGAACCCCCGTACCCAATACATCACAAAGGCGGATATCCGTATGAAACACATCCCCAATATCCTCTCGCTGTCCCGTATCCCCCTTTCCGTCGCCATGGTGTTCCTGACGAAGTACCCCAACCTGTTCATCGGCCTTTACGCCGCCGCCGGCGTCGCCGACGTCCTGGACGGCATGCTGGCCCGGCGCTTCCGCTGGGAGAGCAAGCTGGGCGCGAAGCTCGACAGCGCCGGGGACATCGTCTTCCTGCTTTGCTCGGTGCTCTCGGCCTTCGTCGGCCTGCGGGGGCGCCTGAGGTTCGAGTCCTACATCTACTTCGCGGCGGGGGCCATCGCGGTGGTGCGCGCGGCCAACCTGATTTTCACCAGGGTGAAGTTCCGGCAGTGGGGCACGATCCACAACCTCTC
>WQTL01000171.1 GCA_009786275.1 Bacillota bacterium
TTCTTGCTGATGTCTTTCGCATAAAGCTCGTTGACTACATTTTTGAGGGGTAGCACAATGTCGTCGCCTCGAAGTGTATCTACGCCGTCGTCAATGGCGATGAATCGCACATTGTATTCCTCAAACATATCAACGTAGTATGCCGCACCGCCCGCGTTCCGCGCGAACCGGGAGAGGTCTTTCACGATCACGAGGTTGACCTTGCCCTGCTTGATGTCGAATATCATCCGCTGGAAATGCGGCCTGTCAAAATTCGTGCCGCTGTAACCATCGTCAGCGTAAAAGCCCGCGACTTGAAAGGTATTGGCCTCGCAGAATTGTTGCATGATCTTCCGCTGGGAATCAATCGAGCCGCTTTCGCCGTCCCTATCATCTTCATCGCTGAGCCGGGCGTAATTCCCGGCACTATAGAACTGCTGTTTGAATATCATCTGTACGCTCCTTTCTCAATTCAGAACAGCAGTTTTGGAGCGCTTCCATTATATAATGGGAGCGCCCTGCTGTCAAATGTGCAAATGGATTTTTTCAAATGAAAAGCGCCCAGCTTTTCGGTCGAGCGCTTAGTCGAGCTATTTCGTTTTCGGTAACATCAAGTATACTTCCTATCATACAGCAGCGCGGCGTTCAACACCACCAGCACCGAGCCCGCGTTATGCACCAGCGCCCCGGTGATTGGATTGAGCAGCGCCAGCACGGAAAGCACAATCGCCGCAAGGTTGATGCCCATCGACAGCGATATGTTGAACTTGATCAGCCGGACCGTGGCCTTTGACAGCCGTTTCAGATAGGGGATTTTCGAGATGTCGTCGCCCATCAGGGCGATATCGGCGGCTTCCACGGCGATGTCGCTGCCCATGCCGCCCATGGCCACGCCCACATCGGCGGTTTTCAGGGCGGGCGCGTCGTTCACGCCGTCGCCGATCATGCACACGCTGCGGCCTTCTTGCTGCAACTGCCGGATCATCTCCACTTTTTGCGCAGGGAGCAGCCCGGCATACACGTTTTCATTTTCAATCCCAGCCTGCGCGGCAATCTCATTGGCGGTCTGCCGGTTGTCGCCGGTGAGCATGACGGCCCGCACACCCATGTCCAGCAGCCGCTTGACTGTCTCCGCGCCGGATGCCTTGGGCCTGTCCTTCACGGTGATTTTGCCTGCGTATGCGCCGTCAACGGTCACTTCAATATTGCGGCCAATGACCACGCGCCTGCCTGCGACATTGCCCTCCACTCCAACGCCGGGCGTGGCGAGGAAATTCTCTACTGCCAGACATTCGCCGTCGTAGTGCTCGACAATGGCCTTGGCGATAGGATGCTCGGAATATCTTTCGAGGGAAGCCGCAAGCTGCAAGACATCGCCCTCCACATCGCTGACATACAGACTGCCGTGGGTGAGAGTGCCGGTTTTGTCGAAGGCCACGCAGTCCACCTTGCCCATGCACTCCAGGGCATCGCCGGACTTGATGATTACGCCGTGCTTTGTTGCCTGGCCGATGGCCGCCATGATGGAGGTGGGCGTCGCCAGCGCCAGGGCGCAGGGGCAAAACACCACCAAAATCGTCACAGCGCGGGTGATGTCGCGGGTAATCAGGTAGGTCGCAATCGCGATCAGCAGCGCCGCCGGAACCAGCCACGCCGCCCATTTATCCACGATGCGCTGCATGGGAGCCTTGTTGTTCTCGGCCTCTTTCACCATGCGGATCAGCTTTTGCAGGGAGGAATCCTCTCCGACTTTTGTGGCCCGGATGTCCACGGAGCCGAAGCGGTTGATGGTGCCGCAGAACACGCTGTCGCCCACGGATTTGTCCACGGGCAGGGATTCGCCCGTTATAATCGACTGGTCAACCGAGGTGTTGCCGCTGAGGATTTCGCCGTCCACGGGGATGGCCTCGCCCGGCAGGACGCGCAGCACATCGCCCAGGGCGACCTGTGCAATGGGCACGGTTTCCTCCTTGCCGCCGACAATTCTGCGCCCCTGCGCGGGTTGTAAGCTAATCAACTGCTTCAGGCCCTTTTGGGCGCGGGCTACCGTCTTTTCTTCCAGAATGCCGCCGATGGCCATGATGAACGCCACCTCGCCCGCCGCGAACAGCTCGCCGATGGCGATGGAGGCGATCATCGCGATGGAAATCAGCAGGGCCGAGGATATTTTGCTCATGCCCTTATTGACGAAGACGCGCCGCACTGCCAGATACAGCAACGGGTAGCCGCAGATGATCACAGCCGCCCACGCCGGGTTCAGGTAAACCGGGACTTCGATTTTCAGCAGCATGAGCGCCAGGCTGGCGGCGAGGAACACACCGCCCACCAGCGTCGTGGGCAGGCCGGAGAGAAATTCAAACAGCCGTTTCATGCTTGCCCTTTCTTCTGCAACTCTACCACTTGCGCATACGCATCAGTCGCAGCACCTACCCCCGTAAACCCGAATGGGACAAACCGCGCCTCCATTTCCTGCGCAGTGAGAAACTCGCCAACGACGCGAAACAGCCGCGCGATACCGTTCATCGCTTTGCGCACGGGCCACGGGAAACGCGGATCGACAATATACAGCACACCGCCCGGCCTCAGCACCCGCGCCGCTTCCTGGGCAAAACCCGCTTTGTTGTCAAAGTGATGGTAGGCCATGCAGGCGACAACAGCGTCGAAGCTCTGATCCTCGAAGGGAAGCTGGTCGCACGGAGCAATCGCGAATTGCATCTCCGGGCACTGCTTTTGGGCCTGCGCAATCATGTTTTCTTCCACGTCAACGCCATAGCCGGTGATGTCAGCCGTGCCCGCGATGCGCCGCAGCAGCGCGCCGGTGCCGCAGCCGACATCCAGAACCGCCGCGCCCGGCTGCAACGAAATCTCCCGCAGCAGCAGATTGTAAAACTTCTGCGACGCCTTGCCCGCAAAGCCCTCATCATAGGATTCGGCGAGATTGTCAAACTTCATGTCTTTCATATTATTCCCTCCTATACGATCCGTGAAAATTGTTCGATGGCCGAGGACAGCTTCTTGATGGTTTCGTCCTCCTTGCCGTCCCGGATGCCGTCCAGAACGCAGTGGTGCAGATGCCCCTCCAGAATGACCTGGCCGGTCTTGTGCAACGCAGCCTTCACTGAGCCAATCTGGATCAGGATTTCTTCGCAGGTTTTCCCGTCCTCCACCATCTTCATCAGGCCGCGCACTTGGCCCTCAATGCGCTTCAGACGGTTGGTGATGGCCTGCTCGTCCATGCAGGAAGTCATTTACAAGTCTCCTTTCGCAAGATAGGATATACCCCTATATCCTATTATACTCACGTAGGCAGAAATGTCAAGCGATAAATTTCAAAAAAGCATTGACAACCGTCTATCTATCGCATATAATAATACATAGATGAATATCAATGCAAAGGGTGATCCTATGAACCAGTATGCAGTCAACGCTGAGCTGTTCAAAGCGCTGTGCGACCCGAACCGGCTGATGATCGTGGATATGCTGTCCTGCGGCGAGCTTTGCGCCTGCCGGATTTTAGAGCGCTTCCGCATTACGCAGCCGACGCTTTCCCATCACATGAAAATCCTCTGCGACTGCGGCCTGGTGCTGTGGCGCAAGGAGGGGCGGTGGATGTACTACTCCCT
>WQTL01000172.1 GCA_009786275.1 Bacillota bacterium
ATCCATAAATTCGATTGCTCTTTTTCTGAAATCTATACTATATGCCATGTCAATATTATATCACATTTCTCCTTCATTGTCAACTGTTATTATTCTGACTGACTATATATCGGTTTTTTTACTATTTTTTACTATAATTCACGCTTATACGGCCAGCGCGCTCTCCTGCGGGGTCTGCTGTGTCTTTCCGGCCTCCAGGTCGGCCAGGATCTCGCCGTACTTTTTCTCGTCCAGGATGAAGTATTTCTTATACAGCAGGTACGCGCCCAGGCCGATGACCACGGGCAGGATCACCAGGCACAGCAGCAGGATGAAGGCCTTGCCCTGGGGCACGGCGCCGATGATCGCCTGGATGCCCGCAAGTTTTTCCTCCCCGGAGATCAGCAGCTGGTCCGCCGCGTTCTCCAGCTCCGAGATGCCGCGGTTGAGGTTGCTGATCCCCAGGGCCAGGAAGACGATCATGTTGATCAGCTGGGTAAAGGCGGAGGCCATCTGGGTCATCAGGGGGCGCATGGAGAAGATGAGCGCCTCGCTGCGCCGCCCGGTCTTCCACTGGTTGTATTCCACGGTGTTGGCGATGTCGATGAACATGATCTGGTACATGGCCGTGGAGCCCGCGGTGGTGAACAGGCTGGAGGCGGAGAACACGATGAAGCTCGGGAGCCAGGGGTCCTTGGGCATGAAGCCGGAGATGAGCATGACCACAGCGCCCACCCCCAGGGCAACGACAGAGAGGAAGAAGAATCGTTTGCGGGAGATGCGCGCCAAAATCTGCGGCAGCAAAAAGACGACGAATACGGTGGATACCCCGCCGAAGAGCGAGAGCGTGAAGAGCATACCGTTGTAGCCGTACACCAGGTAGATGTAGGCCATGGACATCCCCGCGCTGAAGATGCCGGAGATGATTCCCTGCAGCAGCAGCACCACGGAGGTACACATCAGCTGGCCGTTGCCCAGCAGGGTCTTCACCGTCTGCTTGAAGCCGATTTTCTCGCTGTCGTCCTCCTCGGCCGGGGCCTCGGCGGCGGTGCCCTTCACGCCCACCAGGGTGATGCACTGGAAGCCCACCATGCAGACCACCGACACCACCGCGCAGACCGCGTAGGCCTTGATGGCGCTGCCGCCCAGGGTATATTGCCCGGCGGTGATGATGGGCACCAGGGTGACGATGGGCGCCGCGCCCGCACCCGCGCAGATATTCGAAAGGGACACCAGGCGGTTGCGTTCGTCGGGCCGGCTGCTCAGGGCCGGCAGCATGCCCCAGTAGGAGATGTCGTTGAGGGAGTAGGTGATGCTGAACATCACGTAACCCACGGCGATGAAGCCCACGAAGGCCCAGCCGTAAACCGGCAGGGTGAACACCAGCACCACGTCGATGGCGGCCCCGATCATCCCCGCGAAAATCCAGGGCTTGAACTTGCCGAAGCGTGAGCGCGTGCGGTCGACCATGCCGCCGATGAAGGGGTCGATCAGGGCGTCGAACACGCGGCAACCCACGAAGATCATGCTGATGGCGGCGTACTGCGCGTTGTCCAGGGACTTGGTATACATGATGTAGGCCATCAGGTACAGGGTGAACAGGCTGTAGACCATGTCCCGGCCCACGGTGCCCAGGGAGAAGGCCCAGCGGTTGCGTTTGGCGAGCTCCATGCGACTAACCTCTCTTCGTCTCTTTCTCTCTTCAAGTATAGTATAACATGGGCGGGGGGGAATGTAAAGGGGGAATACACCCGTTATCATCCATACACGAAATAACGGGACTTTTTTTGAGCTTTGTGCTATACTTTGGATGGAACGGAGGGATTGGGATGGATACGACAGCCGGGCTGAACGCCGCGATGCGCTATATAGAGCAGCATCTCTTCGATGCGATTGACTTCGACGAAATCGCGAAAATGGCCGGTTGCTCGGAATACCAGTTCAGGCGCATGTTTTCCTATCTGGCGAATATGCCTCTGGGCGAGTACGTCCGAAAGCGCAGGATGTCCTGCGCGGCGGAATGGCTGTGTACCGGCGGCGAAAAAATCATCGGCATCGCGATGAAGTGCGGCTACGAATCGCCGGACGCTTTCGCCAAGGCGTTCCAGGCGATGTACGGCGTTTCCCCTTCCGCGCTGCGGAAAAATCCAACGGCGCTGAAAACCTTCCCGCCCCTGTTTTTTCACCTGACATTAAAAGGAGGCATCGAAATGGAGTATCGTATCGTGGAGCGCGGAGAATTTTACATCATGGGCAAAACCGGAACCATCCCGCTGATCTACAACGGCCCGAACCCCCACAGCGCCGATGTATGGAGAAAACTGCGGCAGGAAGACCTGCTCGTGCTCATGGAGTATTCGCAGGCGCAGCCGAAGGGCATATTGACCGCATATGGGCAGACCATTCATGGCTGCACGGCGACGCCGGAGGGCGAAGAGATTTTGATGTGCGTGGGCGTTGTGATGGAACAGCCTATGCCCGACAGATTCAGGGGGCGATTTGATACTCTGCCCTTTGAAGCGTCCACTTGGCTTGTTTTTTCGGCGATGGATAATACAAGAAGCGGTGTTCCCGGCACGCAGGAAACCTTTGCCCGGATCGCGGAGTGGCTGCCCACCTCCGAATACGAGGAGACGGGCGCGCCCAGCATCACATGGTTTGAGTCCTACGACTTTTCAAAGCCGGACAAAAAAAGTGAAATCTGGATGCCCGTGCGCAAGAGGGGTGTTTGAAAAAATTTTTTTAAAATTTTTTGGAAAGTCTACTTGACATTTCCGAAACCCTATGCTATACTATGATGGAAAGCTGGCTTTACATTTCGCGCAAAGGAGGACACCGATGAACAATCGCCTGGAGGCGCTGCGCAGGCAGCGGGGCGAGCGGCAGGAGGAGCTGGCGGCGGCGCTGGGGGTTTCGCGCCAGACCGTCGGTTCGCTGGAGAACGGCCGCTACAACCCCTCGATCCTGCTGGCCTTCAAAATCGCGCGGCACTTCGGTCTGCCCATTGAGGAAATATTTATCTACGAAAATGAGGAGGAAGAACGATGATTATCAAAAAAAGCTCGCGCCTGATGCGCATATTCGGCATTCTGGGGGCGCTGATGCTCCCAGCGGGCGTCGCACTGCAATTTCTGCTGCCGCAAACATCGCATGGCGGTATGGCCCTTTCGGGCTTTCTGTGCGGACTGGGCAGTACCCTGTTGGTGTTCTGGGCCATCTCTGCCCTGCGCGAAAAGCGCCGCCCGGGCGCGGCGGCGGAGGCCGAGGCGGCGCAGAAGGACGAGCGCGGCCAGCTGATCACCGGCAAGGCGGCGGTCGCGGCCTTCCTTGCCGCGGCGGCGGCGCAGGTGGCGCTGATGCTGTATTTCCTGTTCGCGGAGATGCGCCTGCCCTGCCTGCTGGTAGCCGGCGCGCTGCTGTTGCAGGCGGGTGTCATGGCGGCGGCGCGGCGGTACTACGGGAAGAAACTGTAAAATTTTTCGGCGGGCAAAAAACTGCTTGACTTTGCGCGCGGGCCGTGGTATACTGTCAAAGCTTCCTATGGAAGCAATATCGCGGGGTAGAGCAGTTGGTAGCTCGTCGGGCTCATAACCCACAGAGTTCCTTTCTCGCGAAAGCGCCGCAAGGATGTTAAAAACTTCAGA
>WQTL01000173.1 GCA_009786275.1 Bacillota bacterium
AGAGCAGATTGCGGGCTTCACCGCGGAGACCCGCAAGCGTATCGCCGAATACCTGAAGGACGTGCCCCGCAACGAAAAGAATCTCCGCAACGCGATGATCCAAGCCTATATCGTCGGCTCCCGCCTTTGGCGCATCATCCAATATTTCGTTGGCCTGAGCGATCTGGTTTGCCTGGTTGTTCCCTACCAAATTGAGGCGGAGAAGATCAAAGCTGGCAATTTCACTACGCATCTAAAGAAAACGACGGACTTCTTGTCGGCCTTCGGCATCCCGCGGACCTTCCGGGAGATACTGACGATCTGCCTGCGAGAGGATGTGTTCTTCGGCACGATCCGCGAGATTGACGGCGACATCCTGGTTCAACGCCTGCCATCGAACTGCTGCAAGATTACGTCCATTCGCGGCGATACGTACAATGTCAGCTTTGATTTTAATTATTTCTCAGGCCGCAGCGAATCAAAGCTTGCGTTCTACTCCGATGAAATGACCACAAGGTACAGGCAATTTAAGAGCAAAGGCAAAGAGCTGCGCTGGCAAGAGCTTGACACCCCGGCCAGCTTTGCCATCAAGTGCAACTCCGACATCCCGGACTTCGCCATCCCGCCGTTTCTTGGTGTGCTGCGAGACATCTTTGAAATCGAGGACTACCAGGCCCTGAAACTCGAAAAAGCCGCCATAGATAACTATGCATTGCTCGTCGGTGAGTTTGGCGTGGATGACGGTGGCAACTCCAACATCGACCTGAAACTGTTGAAAGAGTTCTTCGCCAACCTGCGGGAGGTGGTGCCACCGCAAATCGCGGCGGTTGCCATGCCCACCCCAGTCGAAAAGATTTCGTTTGAACGGCCCAACGGGGCAGAGCACGATTTCGTCACCGAGGCTGAGGAGCACCTGTACAACGCCGCCGGGGTTTCTTCTTTGTTGTTCAGCAACGCGAAGGCTTCGAGCAACGCACTGCTGCTTTCCATCAAGGCAGATCAGGCGATCACCTTCGCCTTGGTGGAGTCAATTGGCGCGATGCTCAACCGCTATTTACACTCAAAGCCCTTCGGCAAGAATCTCAGCGTCAAGTTCTTGGACATATCACGATACAACCGCGACGAGATGATCAAGGCCTATCATCAAGCTTGCCAGTATGGCTTCCCATTCATCTCCCACCTTGCCGCAGCGCTCGGCATGACGCAAAGCGAAATGGATGGCCTGGAGGTCTTGGAGAATGCCGTGTGGGATATCCGGCGGCGCTTCGTGCCCTTAAAGGGTTCAGCCACCCTGGCTGCGGGCGACGCGAAAGAAGCTGGCCGTCCCACGCTGGAGGCCGTGGAGATCAGCGACAGCGGCGAGATTGCGCAGGAGAACGAATGAGGTAAATTGTTATGCGTTTCATATACACGTTCGACCCTGAAATAGTAGCATCACTATTTAGCATGGGCTACGAGCTGATATATTTCAACGAGTCGGAGGAGCGCCCCATGTGGGTGTTCGACAATCCTTCCGGTACTGACCCGGAGATCGAGGGCCATTTATATGTGCCGTCAGATACGATTACATTTTGAAAGGGGTGGTGCGGTGAGCGATAAACAGGTGACCGTGGTGGACGCGGTGCTGTCGTTTTCCACGGGGGAGAATGACGAGCGGTTTGCGCCCTGCGTAATCCGGATTGCCCACGCCGGGCTAAACCGCAACAAGAGCGTCATCAGCAAGGAAGTCTTTGAGCGTAACGCAAAGACTGCGTATGGGTGCCCCATCGTTTGTAACTATGATGTTGGTGCGGATTATATCGGCGGCCATGACAAGGCCATCATCCGCACGGACGACGGCGCCCGGCTGATCAACATGACGCATCCTGTGGGCTACGTGTCCGAGGGGGCGCGCTACTGGTGGGAGACCATCGAGGAAAACGGCGAGAAAAAGGAATATCTCTGCGTGGAGGCGGTGCTGTGGAAACGAGAGGCCGCGTTCCGGCACATTGAGGAATGCGGCAGCGTCGCCCAGTCCATGGAGATCTCCATCAAGATAAATGATTTCGTCAAGGATGGCGATTTTTTTATTGTCAACGCCTTTACCTTCGTGGCGTTCTGCCTGTTGGAACGGGACGAGCCGGCTATGCGGTCGGCCTGTGTTGAGCTGTTTTCTTGCTCCGACTTTGTGGAGCAGTTTAGCCTTATGGTGGAGGAATTCCATCAGCAAAAAATCGGAGAAAGGAGGAACGAGATGCCTACAGATGAAACCAAAACGGAGGTGGAGCAGGAGTTTTCGCTGGACGTCAGCGCCCTGCAATGCGAGCTTTCCAAGCGCGTCGCCGCCTTTGAAGCCCACCCGGAATACCCCGATTGGCCCCGCTTCTGCGTTGTCGATTTCGACCCGACAGCGCAGGAAGTGTTCGCATATGACTACGTGGACGGCTGCGCCTGCGGCTTCAAATATACCGTTTCCGGCGATGACGTTGCTGTTTCCCGCGATACATACGCGAAGAAAAAGAGCAAGTATGTAGACTGGAATCATGGTGCTGAAGGCGTAAATGTGGTGCGGATGTACGCGGAAAGCCAGAAACGCGTGTTCGTGTTGGAAGCGGAAAAGCAGGTGCTAACCGCCAATGTCGAGCAGCTGACGGAATACCGCGCCAACGCGGAAGTCGCAGAGCGCGAGCGCGCCGTGCAGACCCTGCGCACGGAATTCAGCGACCTGGCCGACGAGGCCGCGTTCAAGGAGCTACTTGCGAACAGCGAACTGCCCGTTGACGCGCTGACCGAAAAGGCCTATGCCCTGCGCGGTCGGCTTGCCGCCAAGCCGCAGCAGGAGTTTTCCGCACCCGGTGCCGGGCCCCAGGGCTTGCACCTGGATAGCCACGCTGCCGGCAGCGGCGGCGAGCATCACCCCTACGGCTCCGCGGCGAAATATTTCCCCAAAAAAGACTAAGGAGGGCTTTATCCCTTTATGGCAAATATCAAACACGCCATCATCCAGACCGACCTGCTGGCCGGCACGGATGTTGGCGCTTTTCTCGGCATGGGCCGGTATCTCGGCGGCGATGGCATTACGCCGACCGCCATCGACAACGGGCACGTGGTGAAAATCGGCGACCTGATCGACGGCGAACGTGACCTGCATGCGTATACCACGCCCGCGGCGAATACGCCTCTCGACCGGATCGGCATCATTGCGACGCCCGAACGCTTCTACGACGGCCTGACCCACGGCGCGAAGGATTATACAAACGATGAAGGCCTCAACCTGCGCACCTATCTGCTGGCCTGCATGACCACCAGTTCCTGCTTCACCGTGACCGCCGATGGCTTCGAGATCGGCGCGGGCCTCACCCCGGAGAAGGGCTGGGTGGCGGAGCTGATGGCCGGCACGAAGATGAAGCTCGTCGCTACCGCGACCGCCGGTTCGACTGTGGTCGGCAAGGTGATCGGCGTCACCAAGCTGGAGGGCATCGAGGCCTACACCATCGGGAAGGAGAGTGCGTAATCTATGGCTGACAACAAAGATGTGACCCGACTGATTCTGGACGTCATGTGCGGCACGCCGCAGCAGTATTCCATGACCGAGGCCAAGGACGCGCTGCGCGCCATGGTCCTCGACTACACCGGCGGCGTGACCAAGGTGACGCGGCAGGCAATC
>WQTL01000174.1 GCA_009786275.1 Bacillota bacterium
GCGGCGGGCCGCTTAGAGGGGGTGCCGGGGGCCTGCCCCCGGCCAAGCAGGCGAACGGCGTATAGCCGGACGCTCTGCTTGCCTCCATCGGAGCGGACAGGGCTGCGGTACGGACCGGGTGATCCCGGATGCGCAAGACCGCGGCACGGAACCGGCTGGCCCGCCGATAAGATTTTGTTTGCAATTGCTGCAAGGCTGTGGTATGATTTATAACGTTACATTGAGAGGGCGACTGCTGCGGCCTGCTTCCGACAGGCCGGGAACAGCAGTCGCTCGCTATTCGGGCGTTACGGGGGCATCCGTGACAGCAGTGACGGCTGTGACGGCAAACTTGGGACCGGCCCGCTATCGTTTTTGCTGTCATTGCCGTCATAGAGCAGTGCCGCGCCGATGAGGTGTTCGAGTTTGCCGGTGGTCATTTGCTCCTCCTTCAGTTTTTTGTTTGTCGTTCAGCAGACGGCTTGGCAGCCTTCATCGGAATTTCACCGGCCCCTTTGCGCGGCCCGCAGTCGTTGCGGAAGTATCATTGTATCCTTTGCCTATCACGGCCCTCCCGCGATTGCCGGTCGCGGGTCGGAGCTCTGGCCGTTGGTCGCTCTCCTGTGAGGGGTCATCGCGCGGCCGCTTCGGTAGCTCGCCCTGTTTCCTATGTGTCCAGGCGGCAAAGGCAACGTATCTGCTAACGTTATTCAGTTGTCAAGGTGCTATAATCGTTGCGCTACATTTTGAGGGCGACTGCTGCGGCCTGCTTCCGACGGGCCGGGAACAGCGGTCGCTTTCTATTCGGGCGGGGCGCGGGCGGTGGGTTGCATGTGCTTCTCCTTTCTTTTGTGTCGAGCGAGTGCGTAATAGATAGATAATCGCTCGACATCATTCTAGCACAAGTCTAGTCGTTTGTCAAGACATAGATAAAAAATAATTATTCGCTCGATGTATTGACAAACGAGAACGCTGTGGTATAATAGGAGGGAAGATTATTTTTAGCACTATGGAGGTAACAGCAATGTTGGAGTATCGAGTTTATCTGACAGAGGATAAAGAGGTCTACGAGCTTCAGGATCGGAAGGATAAGTGCATAACAAAAGTCGGCCTTGCCTTGGGGCAAAGCCTGGTGGATTTTTTGGATTTGGATTTGAAGAAGGTGAACGCGCTCATCTCGAAGACCAGCGAGGAGATGGAGCGCCTGTGCGTTGCCGAGGAAATCCCGCCGAAGCAGAAGGCCGTGAAGCAGTTGTGCGACTTGGGCCGGGCGCACGTCTACCTTGAGTTCATCCGGCTACAATACGGGGACCGATTCGATGAACTGGATTTGCGGAACGAAAAGGGGCGGCGCGCGCTGTTGCAGCCCGAGGTGTTCGCCGCGATGCCAGAGCAGATCGCAAAGCTGCAAGGGCAGATGCGCCGCCTCATGAGCGAGGCGCTTGATAGCTCGCTGCCCGGCGCATTGGAAGATCGGCTAGCGAAGTATTTCGCGGGCAAGAGTGATGATAGGTTCGAGTTCGCACAGGTGCATCTGGCGTATCGTTACAACTTTCCTTCTGCGCCTGGGTTCATCCTGCCGGTTCTGATGGCGCGGTCGCTGGAGGACATCCTGAGCTTTCTCCTGCAAAACTACATTGAGCGCGGCGTGGTGTTCAAGTCCTGCAAGCACTGTGGGCGGTTCTTCGTTTCCGAGCACGGCAACGCGGACTACTGCGAGCGCCCGACAGAGAACCCTGGCAAAACCTGCCGCGACATCGGCTCGCTGCGTGCCTATCGCGAGAAGCAAAGACAAGACCCGGTCGTATCTGTGTACAACCGGGCCTATAAGACGCACTATGCGCGGATCAAGTACAAAACTATGACGCGCGAAGAGTTTCTGGCGTGGGGTGAACAGGCAAGAGTGTTCCGGGATGAAGTGCTGGCCGGTGAGAGGACACTGGAGGAGTTCGTAGAGTGGGCGAAGAAATAGGGCTTGGACTAACTTGCTTGCGGTGTGCGTTTGTATTTGCTCTTCCGCAGCCAAACAACCGCCAACGCAATGAGAGCCAACGCAATCCATTGAGAGGTTGATAACAACCAGACCCCACGGCTCGCGTCGCCCCGGAAGAACTCAAGGATGAAGCGCCCGGCAGAATACGCGATGAAGTTGACGGACAACAGCGGCATGCCCGGCCAGCGGCGCTCGGGCTTGATGATAAGAAAAGCCAACAGCGCCACGGTGCAATAACCGGCCTCGAATAACTGCACGGGGAACCGCGCCCCGCTGGCAAGTTCAATCCCGTAGCAGCAGCCCGCGCACCAGCACCCGAGGCGCGCCAAGCTCGCGAAACCCAGCATGGCATAGGCCAGCACATTGAGCGTGCTTCGGATGTCGACCCGGCAGAGCTTCGCGCCCAAAGCGGCCATTCCCACGCAGCCAAACAACCCGCCGTACAGCACGCCGCCGTTTTTGAATATCTGAATCCAGTTCTCCGCAGTCCAAAAGCCCGGCTCGCCGCCGCGCAGAAAAATTTGCACGCACGCGTTGAGGATTCTGGCCCCAATCACTGCGCAGATTATCGCAAGCGCGGCGATGCGCAGGACGGCCCGGGCGCGCAGGCCAAACGCCTTGCGCTTGATCAACGCGATGGTCACGGCGAACAAAAAGCCCGACAGCCCCATAATAAAATACATCGGCACAGGGGGTAAGCCGCCGAGATAGATGTAGGGCTGCATGGCTCAATCACATCCTGCCTCACCGCCCATACTCCGCCAGCGGCTTCCAGTCTAACTCAACGGGCTCCCAATCACCTATAAACTCATCAATCAATCGCATGTATTCATCGTTGCTAATTCGGACCTCCGTTCCGTCAGGAACAAAATCGAAGAAAAAGTCTCTATCCCCGCCGGTTGGGTCAACGCGGAAGCCGCCATTGTTATGCTCGTATCCACCCAAGCCCGCTACGAACTTAAGTTGCCCGTTTTCAAAACGATAACACCTTTTTGTCCCTCCCGGCCCGTTTGCTTGTTCTGTACAAACGTAACCAGTTTTCAACATGTAGATCATGCTGTCGCCTGCGTCTTGATAATTGTTAACGTTGAGTTTCCGCTCCACAACGCCATTCTGGATGGTGAATATTTCTCTGGCAAAGCCGTAAGGGTTTTCTACGCCCAGTAATAGCGCCATTGTACCGTTGCCGTCAGTGTCATATAGAGCGTAGTCCTCTCGCCCATCGGAATCAGCAGGCCAATTAGCACCACCCTCCAATATATCCGCTATCACTTGTGAAAACAGAGGGTCCGGATTGGCGCTTGTTGGCACAATGGTCGTTGTAGTCGTTTCGGATGTGCTTTCTGTGGTTCTGGTTGGATGTGGCACTGTTTCCTCCTCAGGCTTTGCTACCCCATAGACACAAAGGCCCATGAGCAATACTAGCAGGACTATGGTGAGTATCTTTTTCATTGTGTTTCCTCATCGCCCATATTCCGCCAGCGGCTTCCAGTCCAGCTCAACCGTCTGCCCGTCACCCTCAAATTCATTCTTCAGGCGGTCAAATTCTGCTTTGGTTATGACTTTAGGAAGGTCGTCTTGGCCATCTTTTCGATAGCATTCTCCGGTATCGGTATCAGGACTATAGTCATCAAGCAGCATTATCTTACACTTAA
>WQTL01000175.1 GCA_009786275.1 Bacillota bacterium
GCTACAATGCTGGCGGACGAAACGCGCGAGCGCGAGCTGCGGCCCCTGCGGGCAATTGCCGATAACTACGAAAAAGTGGTGCTTTCGTTGGACAGGACGCCGATGCAGGATTTCGATGGGATTCGCAACGTGAATTTGCTGGAGTTTTTGCTGGGGTAGCTATTGACAAGCGCGCTTCAACGTGATATACTTTTTAAGTAAAGTATCCGAGTTTTGCGCAAGCAAACAAAGTATCCGAGTTTCATAGCGTCTGGAGGCATTCTGCCTTTGGGCGCTTTTTTTGTTGCTCAAACGCATGGATGCTTATACAAAAACAGCGGGCAGCCCCCGCAGAAAGGACATTGTCATGATCAAAACAACTATCACCGGCGCCGTGATCTCCAAGGGTTACGGCAGCAACCCCGCCATCTGGTTTTCGGAGGGCAAAAAATGTGCCCGCTTCAAGGTCGGCTGCAAGGTCTACGACAAGCAGGCGGAAAACAACACGCGCTGGATCAACTTCACCATCAAGGCATTCGGGCCCATGGCGGAGCGGATCGACAAGATGGGGCTAAAAGCGGGCTCCTACGTCAACCTCATCGGCAGGCCCGACGAGGACGTCTGGGACGACAAGGATTCGGGCACGACCAAGCGGCAGCCCATCATCATCCTGGAGGAAATCGAATACTGCCCCACCGGCGGGAAAAAGGAACCCGTGCAGGACGAAACGGCCAAACCCACGGCAGAACCGCCTGCCCCCGAGGGCGGCGGCGAATTCACCGGCTACGAACAGTTCAGCGGCGGCGACGACGATTTGCCCTTTTGATCCGGTTTCCGATCCATCCGAGCGCAGAGCGCACATAAATCTCCATTGATTTATGTGCGCTTTTTGCGTTTCCGAAAGGGGGTGAAAACCTGAACAATCAGAAGTTCAAATTTCTGCCTGAAGCCAAACGGCAACAAAAATTGGCGGCGGTCGTGCGCTACGGCGAACGGCACCGTCTGCTGAGGAAAGGAAGTCAAGACATGTGTTTCCGCAAACAAACGCCCATCTACCAAGTTCCCATGCCTCCGCCGCAGCGTCCCGACAATGAGGCCGACCTGCTGCGACATGCCTTCGGGCTGATCCAGCGGCGCATCAGCGAGCACTTGGCCGGGGCCTACCCCGGCGCCCGGTGGATTTGGGAGAGTTCCAATGCCCAGGCGCGCATCGCCGCGGGCGAACCCGTTCACATCCTGCTGGGCCGCACCGGCGGCTACCGCAGGGCAGCGGTGCAAGTCGTTCAGCTCCAATTCAAAGGTCTGAAATTCGACTCCCTGCCCGAACCCATGCCCCCGCCGCCGCAGGAAGATCCGCCCAGGGAATCGGGTGAAACCGACTACAGCCTGTTGGCCTTCGAATGGGTGGAATCCCGCGTGCAGGAGCTGAACCAGCGCGGCAACGAAATCATCGCCGACGGCGAAACCGAAATCCGCATCGAGGCAGACGAACTGCCCGACCCCGCCAGCTGGCCAGCCATCTGCGCTGAACTCAAGCGCAACGGCTTCAGCGAGGCGGTCGTCACAGAAACCGGTATCACAACAAAATTACCGCAGTAAAATGCAGAAAGGAAATTGAAAATCATGGCATCAAAACTGTTCGTATTCAGCCGTCCCATTCCTGCGCCCTTCGATAAGGGTCCCAAGACTGTAAAGGGTGTTTCCTCGCAATACGGCGACGGCACCGACGCCAAGCTGTGCGCGACGACCGTCAAGGCGGTAATCGCCTACTCCAATATGGAGCAGGGCACTATACTGGGCGGTCTGGGGCAGGTCAACGGAAAGAGCGTGGCGGAGTACAAATCCGCCGCGGGCAACGAGTACCACCTGGTGGCGCACGACCCCACCAACGGTAAGCTACTGGCCGGAGTTTTTGATACCGGCACCGAGAGCATGGCGAAATACGTCGTTGGAAAGGAGCGTGACGGTGCCGCATTGCTGCTGGCACTCATCCCCGCACTGGAAAACGACAGCGAGTTCAAGTCAAATCTGGAGAGCTTCTGCGAAATGCACCGGCTGGGATTCCCCGATATGCCGGCGGCGACAAACGCCCTGGCGCTCCTGTGCGACAACGCCTATCGCCGCGTCAGCGACGACACCTGCGCAGCCCATGTGAAGGTCTCGGTGGACAATGCCGGCAACATCACCTCGTTCAGCAAGAACAACCTGGACGCCCACACCTTCGAGCCCCAGACCGTTATCGTGGGCGATTTCTCGGTTCTGGCCCAGCCGGGCGGCGCCGTCCCGGCGTATACCCCGGTGACATCCATCCCCCACCGCGATTTCGCCGGACAGTACAGGCTCAATCCGGGCCGCGTGCTCAACGCGAAAGAACAGGCCCTTGTGCCCGAGATACAGCCCTGGTATATCCTGCCTGACCAGATTGTCTGCGTGTGCAAACACGCCCAGGCGACCACCGGCAAGGCGGCCCAGATGCGCAATTTCGCGCTGCGCGGCCCCGCCGGCACGGGCAAAACCAAGGGAGCCGAAGCCATCGCCGCCGGGCTGGACCTGCCGTATGTGAAGTATACCTGCTCGGCCAACACCGAAGTATACGACTTCATCGGCCAGGTGTTCCCCGAAACCGAGGGCGTTTCCACGGGCGACCCAGCCCTCGACGCGCAGCGCAAAGAGCTGCTCGCCATGGGCGGGATCACCTACGGCAACGTGGCCAAGCTGCTGGAACTCCCCGGCCTGGACGACATGGACTACGATCCGGCAGGCGTGTATCTGACAGTGACCGGAGTCACGAAGCCAGACGCCACCGCACAGGATTGCATGGCTGTCATTCTCAGTTTGGTGACGGACAAGGTGCGTGAGCTCTGTTTTGTCAAGCCGGAGAACGCTTCCGGCGGGCAGACCTACACCTACGTGGAGACGGATTTCATCCGCGCTCTGAAGTATGGATGGTGTTGTGAAATCCAGGAGCCGACGACCATCATGCAGCCGGGCGTCCTGGTAGGGCTCAACTCCCTGCTGGAGCAGTCGGGCAGCATAACGCTCCCCACCGGCGAAATCATTCGCCGGCACCCCGACGCGGTGATTGTGATCACCACGAACGTCAGCTACGAAGGATGCCGCGGCATGAACCAGAGCGTGCTCGACCGCATGAACCTGGTGCAGGACATCGGCCTGCCGCCCGAGGAAATCATGGTCCAGCGGGCCATGAGCGTCACAGGCAGCGAGGACGACGCCATGGTCGCTCTGATGGTGAAAGCGGTGATCGCTATGGCCGACCACTGCCGGCACAACAGCATCGACGACGGCGCGGTGGGTATGCGCAGCCTGATCGACTGGGTCATCAGCGCGGATATCACGGGTGACCCCTATACCTCGGCGCTGTATACCGTGGTGAGCAAGGCCACCGCCGATGAGCGCGACCGTGAAGCTCTGATTGTCGCTGGCCTGGAGCCCTTTTTTACGCGAGCCCGCCGGGCCGCGGCGTGAGGAGGTGCGTCATGGGTAGCGTAAACCACAAGCAAGTCAAGCAGCTCATCCACCAGAAGCGCAGGACCATCACGGACCGGCAGTTCTTTGTCTCCCGTATTCTTGCGGGGCATTTTGTAGACATGGCGGCGGCGCAAACCCGCCGCTATGGCCACAACCGCCGGG
>WQTL01000176.1 GCA_009786275.1 Bacillota bacterium
TCCAACTCAGAACGGGACACTCTGTATTGGTAGTATTTCTCATTTGCGCCTTTTTCTTTACACGGCTATGGACATTTATTTTTTCAACTCAACCTTGCCCGGAACAACCCACTACATCCACAGTATATGCCATACTGGCGGAAAAATCAATAGAAAAGAGATGAAAATCTTGAACAAATTGGAAAACTACCGTCCCTGCGCCGCTGCCGCGCCTGTGACAGCCAAGTTGCTGTTGCTCATGCTGCGGGACATCACAGATGACCGCGACCAGATCATCATCCCCCAACGGCGTATCGCCGAGGCCATCGGCATGACCCGCAAGACCGTGAGCCGCAATCTGCACAGGCTGGAACAGGCCGGGGCCATCACCATTGAGCCACTTTACAGCGAATACGGCGGGCGCTTGCCCAACAAATACCGACTTGAAAGGAACACAAAATGACGGATGAAAAACGAACCGTATGCGGCTATGAGGTACAGTTCGCCATGCACATCGGCCCCCGCGAGGTGCTGCTGCTGCTCGACCCGAAAAGCATGGAAACGCCGTATATGGTGGGATATTGCGGCCTTAACGGCTTGGGACTGGAGCAATTGTTTGAGGTCTTAGGCAGCGACGACTATCTTGAAATGGTGGATGAATTTTTATACAGGGCACAGATTCAAGCAGACATTACGCGCACCGAGAGGGATAAGATTCCTGAACCGCTGAAGGTGCTCGGCCAAGAATATTGTCTGCCATCTTTCAGCGCGGCAGAAAACCTCAACGGCCACGTTGTAGTCATGAAGCCAGAGGTTTTGCGGCCTGAGCATCGCAATGCGGCCCGCCAAATTGTGTATGTGACCGGGGGCTTTGGCGCGGCGGCGAACGCTCGTGGTTCCGCTGTATACGGCTATGACGTGTACTCCGGCGTTAAATCCAATTGGCGCAGGCCGGATGTTCTCGGCATCCTCGACCCCGAAAAAGCGCCCGATTGGGTAAAGCCCGGCGTGGAGGCAATCCGGGCACAACTGAAAGAGAAAGGCGGCAAACCCCATGAGCGATAAGCAAATAGAGTTTCGCGGGCCGGATTTTCGGCCTGCTTTTTCTATCCCGGACGGCGGCAATATCGCCATCACCTTTGACGATGGCGAGCAGGTGATCCGGCAATGCAGGTATATTGACCCCTTCCATCTTTATGTCGGTTCAACGGTCTATCATGTGGACGAGTTCGCTTCGCGCATGGCGCGGGTTGGCAATACCTATGCCCCCGAAACGAAGCCTGAAATGGTGGACGGGTATCATATCGTCCATAAAATGCCCGCGAGGGGTTTGCTGTTCGTGATGGGCCATAATCCCGAAGCGGCGCAGCCCTGGGCGACCTGGCAGGGCATGAAAGGCGGCGCGGGATATAAGGAAGGCCATTTTTACGCCGAAAAAAGCAGTGCGCATACGGATTTAGCCGGACGCACCTGTGCGCACCGCGAGGGCAGGCGATATGAAGCATATAAACCACCAAAACAAAAGGATAGGAGTGATTGATGATGTTGAAACGATTCAAGCGCAAACGCAGCCCCAAGCCGCCCAAGCAAATACGCTTCATCGACACGGACGGCAACACCCTGTTCCTGCTCCCTGACGGGGGCAGTATTGTTATCACAGAAGCCAATGGCCAGCAATTCGTAAAGGTATGCCGCTACGTGACCGAAGATATAGCCGAAATCGGTGGCACGGAACGCTATCTTTCCACGTTTGCGGAGGAATGCCAGCGCACGGGCGATACCATCGCGCCGGAGGCCGCGCCCGAATACTATCAAAACTACCGCATTATCCGCAAAATGCCCGTGCCCGGCAACATCATCGCGCTGGGCCAAGACCTCAATCACTTCTGGCGCTACGTCACGCTGGAATGCTCCCAGGTGCGGGAGGACTACGATTACTCCAACCACCACACTGAGGGTTGGAAAGGAAAAGCGGTTTTGCCGGGAGCTGTTCGCCGCCATGTTCGAGGCCACAGCGGGCAGGGCTGACCCCGAAAAACTTGTGTATCCGTACTCCTTCGAGGAAGCGGACAAGCGTTCTGAAACCCCGTATTACCACGATAGCAGCCAGCGCAATGGAGAATGCGCCCGTGCCATCGACGCGGCGATCAACAGCTCCCGTTGCAAGGAGAATCATTATAACCTGAACATCGCCGCCATGACGGTGATTCACCAGTATGGCTGCTCAACGATGAGCTTACGCGGGACGAGTTCGAGCGGCGCTTGTGGCAGGACGCACGAAACGACCATTTGAAGGTGCCCGTGGAGGAAGCGCCGGAGCTTACTCCCGAAACGCCCCGTGAACTCTATCAACAATATCTGCCGTTGTTGCTGGATGATCTTCGTGGACGATAACCGCCTGTCTATTGCTCATAACTACGAACAGAACGGCGACCTGATGGCCGACCCGGATATGACATTCGTTTTTGACCGCGAGGCCGGAACCCTCACGGCCCGGACGTTCCAGCAGGACGGGCTTGGGGTTTATCAGCGGGTGGAGGGCAGCAATGGCGGGATTAACCATGCGCTGGAACGCCAGCTAAATACCTTCGCGGCGCAGTGGTTCAAAAATATCCGTGAGCAGGGTTATCACCGCGAGCTGATGAACATGCGCTACGCGGACGATGAACTGGAGCTGGTCTATGCGGATGACGGTAGTGTCCGGCTGATCAACGGCGAGGTGACGCTGGCAGAGCGGTACGCGCGGGAGCACGGGATTGTTTTGCCTGCGGAGCCGCAAGCGACAGAAAACGTCCCTGACCCCTCAATAACCGCCGCTGAACGTAACCAATACGGTTATACCGAGGATGATATGTATCCGCTTTCAGCACAGCGAGCTGTTGAGCTGTATGACACAGGGCATCCAATTTATCTGCTGTTCCCTGATAACACAGAGGCGCTGGCAGAAGATCGCGATGAAGTTATCACATTCAGCTACGTGTGCTACAACAAGACACGCCATGCCGAGCTTTGTGACGGGCAGACGGGCTACACGGTTCACAAGCTCGACGCGGTGATCGAAACAGTAGTGTGCGGCCTGTTCGCGCGGCTACAGGACTTACCCAAGGAGGCCATCATCGCCGCCCGCTGCGCCGAGCAGATCGCCGAAACCCAGCGCAGCCTGGTACGCGCCCGCGAAGCTTTGCAGGCAGACACCGCCGAGGTGCTGGAATACGAGGCCGAGGTCATCAAGGTCATTCGCGGCGAAAGCCGTCTCAGTTCAGACCTGCTGAACAAGCTCCATGAGGACGCAAAAGCTCGCGCGGAGGCTTCTTCTCTGGCCGTGCGCCAACTGGAAGCACAGCTTCAGGGCAGCGAGGAACGCCAGGCGGCCCTGTCACAGCAGTACGATTCCATGCTTACCTGGGCCGATATGTACGGCCAATGCGACATGGCCGCCAAGAAAATGATCGTGGCCCGCCTCATGCGGGCCGTGCGGGTTTCGCGGGACTACCAGGTGGAGATCGAGTTGACCGTTGACTGTGAGCAGCTTGGAATTTCGCTGGCCAGCGACGATATGTCGCTGCTGGCGGCATAGGGAAAGCCCGCCAACCTTATGATTGACGGGCTTTCTTGTCCCTCATGGTGGAGAATAGCGGGATCGAACCGCTGACCTC
>WQTL01000177.1 GCA_009786275.1 Bacillota bacterium
TCTCCGCCAGCCACAACCCCTGCGAATACAACGGCATCAAGCTTTTCCAGGCCGGGGGGAGCAAGCTGCCCGACGCCCTGGAGGAGAAAATCGAGGCCCTCATCCTCGACGAAACGGAGCTCCCGCCCGTGGTCATCGGCGGGCACGTGGGCAGGACCTTGCCCGGGGAGGCCGCCGTGCCGGACTACCTGCGGCACCTGCGGGCCACCGTACCCGCGACGCTTTCCGCGCAGCTGAAGGCCCGGGGGGTCAGGCGCATCGCCATCGACTGCGCCAACGGTTCCGCCGGCGTGACGGCCCCGAGGCTGTTCGGCGACCTCGGCTTCGCCTGCGACCTGCTCTCCGCCGCGCCCGACGGCGAGAACATCAACGACGGCTGCGGCTCCACCCACATGGAGCGCCTGCGGGAATATGTGCGTACACATGACGACATCGCCGCTGGGTTTGCCTTCGACGGCGACGCCGATAGATTGTTGGCTGTGGACGAGCGCGGCGGCCTGGTGGACGGCGACAAGATCGTCGCCATCTGCGCCAAGCAGATGAAGGCCGAGGGCCGCCTGAAAAACAACACCGCCGTTGTCACCGTGATGACCAACCTGGGCTTCCACGAATTCTGCAAAAAGAACGGCATCGAGCGCGAGACCACCGCCGTGGGCGACCGCTATGTGCTGGAGCGCATGAGCGAGATGGGTCTTAGCATCGGCGGCGAGCAGAGCGGCCACATCATCTTCAGCGAATACGCGGCCACCGGCGACGGCCAGCTGACGGCCCTGCAAATTCTCGAGGCCATGCGCAAGAGCGGGCGGCCTCTCTCCGCGCTGGCGGGGGAGATGGAGGTATTCCCCCAGGTGATGGTGAACGTGAGGGTCTCCAACCTGGGCAAGCTGCGCTGCGGCACCGACGAGGAAATCCGGCTTGCCATTGCGCGCGCTGAAAGCGAGCTGGGCGATGCGGGCCGCGTGCTGGTGCGCGTCTCGGGCACGGAGCCCCTCATCCGCGTGATGCTCGAGGGCCGGGACGCCGCGCGCATACAGACCCTGGCCGAAGAGATCGCCGAGGTGGTACGGGAGCGCCTGATATGAGCGAAAGCCTTGATGTACAAGCCCTGGAGACCATCCGCAGCTACGCTATGCTGTCGCCCGGTGATGCCATTGCCGCCGGGCTTTCCGGCGGCGCGGACTCCGTGGCGCTGCTGCATTGGCTGTGCGCCCTGCGGGAAGAATACGGCCTCGAGCTCTGCGCCGCGCACCTCAACCACGGCCTGCGGGGGGAGGAATCGGACGCGGACGAGGCCTTCTGCCAAGCGCTGTGCGAACAATGGGACGTGCCCCTGCATGTCAAACGCGTCGATCTGAGCGGCCTTGCCGCCGGGATTGAGGAGGCCGGGCGCAACGCCCGCTACGCCTTCTTCGGCGAATTCGGCCGCAAAATCGTCTTAGCGCACACGCTGTCCGACCGCATGGAGACGTTTTTGATGAACGCGGGCAGGGGGGCGGCCCTGCGGGGCCTGTGCTCCATTCCTCCCATACGCGGGCAGGTTATCCGGCCTCTGATCGAATGCACAAGATTGCAGGTAGAAGCCTATTGCGCCGCGAACGGCTTATCCTATCGTACAGACAGCACCAATCATGACACAGGGTATCGAAGAAATTACATCCGCAACGAGGTCATGCCCCTGCTTGCCTGGGAGGCCGAGCCGCTGCGGCGTATGTTTCGCAGCCTGGAGGCCGACGAGGCCTATCTATCCGCCGAGGCGATGCGCTACGATGGCGATGTCACAGCCGCGCCGGAGGCGGTCAAGGGCCGCCTGCTGCGGGAAATGCTCGTGCGGGAGGGCCGCGAGCCCTCGCAGGCGCGCATGAAAGAAGCGGAAAAGCAGTACAAAGCCCCCCTCTGCAGAGGGGGGGGCCCGGAGGGCGGGGGGTGTGATACAACCAAAACCCTCCGCATCGAACCCCTCGACGAAAATTTCATAAAAAATTTACCCAAAATCCCAAAAGAAGGCTTGGCGAACTGCCTGGATTGTGATACAATAGAGGGTGATATCACCGCGGGACGCCGGCTCGCGGGCGACCGCATGCGGCTGTGCAACGGCGCGGGCACAAAAAGCTTCAAAAAGCTGTGCCGGGAGCGCGGGATCGGCCCATCCGCGCGCCCAAACCTGCTGGTGGCGCGGGACGCATTGGGCCCGGTGTGGATCGAGGGCTTCGGCTGCGCGCACCGGTGCAGGATCACGGAAAATACAACGAGGGCAATGCGAATCAGTGCTTTGGAGGGGTGACTTTGTCGGAACATATCGAGCGGGTGCTGCTGAGCGAGGAGGAGATCGGGGGCATCGTGAGCGGTCTCGCGGCGCGCGTCAGCCGGGATTACGCGGGGAAGAAGCTGCTGCTCATCGGCATCCTGAAGGGGGCCTATGTATTCCTGGCCGACCTCGCCCGGGCGCTGACCGTCCCCTGCGAGATCGAGTTCCTGCGGGTATCCAGCTACCGCAACCAGGCGCGCCCCGGGGCGCTTGAGATCCTCACCGACCTGTCGCTGCCTCTGGAGGACTACGACGTGCTGGTGGTGGAGGATATCCTCGACAGCGGCAGAACCCTCTCCTACATGCTCGGGCATTTGCGGGCCAAACATCCCCGCAGCCTGGCCCTGTGCGCCTTCCTGGACAAACCCTCCCGCCGCACCGTGCCAGTGGAGGCCGACTACGTGGGCCGCGAGATCCCCGACGCCTTCGTGGTGGGCTACGGCCTGGATTACGCCCAGCGCTACCGCTGGCTGCCGTATATCGGGGTGCTGAAGCTGGAAGAATAGATATTAGATCTTAGATTTTAGATATTAGATATGGCAGAAAGGGAAATATCTTGAATTACCGTAAAATCCTGACAGTGCTCGTCTATGTCGCCGTGCCGGTGGTGCTGCTCGTGCTGGCGCTGCACTATGTGGGGCTGGCGAAAAAAGAGAAAATTTACTATTCCGAGCTCCTCAACGCCTTCTACAGCGACCAGGTGGGCTACTACTCGTTGAACCTGAGCAGCGGGGACATGGAGTACTGGGCCCGGGAGCAGGTGGCCCTGAACAAGGAGACCGGCAAGGTGGAGCCCCTGGAAAAAGAGAAGAACAATTCCAAAAAGTACAGCCTGCCCAACGTGGAGCTGTTCCTCATGCAGACCGACGACATCATCCAGGAGCGCAACCGGGAGAACCTCGAAGCCCCCGAGAAGCAGATTCAGGTCAACTTGATCAACGGCGGGGGCGGCTCGTGGCTCATCCAGATCATCCCCACGGTGCTCATCGGGGGCATGGTGGTGACCTTCGTGTTCATCATGATGCGCCGCATGAACAGCTCCATCATGGGCGAGAACAACCGCTCCATGAGCTTCGGCAAGGCCCGCATGCGCCAGCAGGGCAAGGACGAGAAGCGCAAGACGACATTTGCCGATGTTGCGGGCGCTGACGAGGAAAAAGAGGAATTGGCCGAGATTGTGGGCTTCCTGCGCGACCCCAAGCAGTATAACGACCTGGGGGCGAGGATCCCCAAGGGCGTGTTGCTGGTGGGCCCCCCCGGCACGGGCAAGACGCTTCTGGCCCGGGCCGTGGCCGGCGAGGCCGACGTGCCCTTCTTCAGCATTTCGGGCTCC
>WQTL01000178.1 GCA_009786275.1 Bacillota bacterium
CCCCTGCGGCGGCTGGGACAGCGGCTGGCGCTTCACCGCGGGGGACGAGAGCGACGAATACATGCTTGAGCCCCGCCACTCCGATATCTACAGCCTCAACTGCCTGGCGAACTACGACGGGGACATCCTGCCCATCCTGCGCACGCCCGCGCCCTGCGCGTTCGCACGGGGCGCGGGCGGCCTCGAAAGGCTGAAAAACATTAAATAAACCCGCTTTTTTGTGCGGAGACAGCGCGCAGGGGTTTTTTTACCGCCCTTGCGCGTGTTTATACTATCTCCATCATTTCCCGCGCATCCTCCCGCCCCGTCCGCGCAAACTATCACTGTCATCACGACGCAAAACAAACAAAGGAGGAACTTCCATGCCCAACCTGACGCAGAAGGAGCTCACCGCGCTGGAGGAGGCGCTGGGGGCGGAGCAGCTGCTGGTCAAGAAATTCCGCACCTACGCGCAGCAGGCCCAGGACCCGCAGATCCGCGATTCGGCCGAGCAGATGGCCGGCCGCCACAAGCAGCACTACGACACCCTGATGGGATATCTCTATTAAGCAGAAAGGAAAAACCATGCAGAAACAGACGCTACAGGACCAGGAGATCCTGACCGACATGCTGTCCTCGCAGAAGCAGACCGCGGCGCATTTCAACATGTTCGCGGGCGAATGCAGCGACCAGAACCTGAAGAACGACATGCTCAACATCCTGCGCGACGAGCAGACCATCCAGACCAACGTGTTCTGCGAGATGAACAAGCGCGGCTGGTACCCCACCTGCCCCGCGCCCCGGCAGATGGTGGAGCAGGCCCGCACGAAGTACGAGGGCATCGCGCAGCAGCTGGGGTAGTAATTGAAAAACACGAGAGCCGGTCCCATCGGAACCGGCCCCGTGTTGCTTATCCGGGCGGTTATGGGCATTCGCCCCTACCGCATTAGATGAACCACATCCAGATGAACCCGAAGCACAGGAAAAACAGCAGGTAGTGCCACCATTCGCCCGTCCACCGGGCTTTGGTGCCGAAGATGCCCTTGGGCGGGTCCTTGAATGCCGCCGTCACCGTCACCGCGTTCGCGGGCATGGTAAAGCTGGTGCTCGCGCTGGCCTTTTGCGTATCGGTGAGGATCACGCCTATGACCGTCCACTTGTCAAACACCTTGCCGCTGGGCACGGTGGCGGTGATCGGCACAACCGCATTCGCCGTATAGCTGCCGCCGCCCGTACCGCCGTTGACGGTAAGTGTGTAGATGGGCGTTCCCGTGCCCGCCTGCGTGACCGCGACCGTACGGGTGATGCCGCCGCCCGTAACCGTGATTGTGCCAGTCCTCGAAGCCGTGCCGGTGTTCGCCGCGGCGTTGATGGTGAGCGTGCCGTTGTTCGTCCCGCTGGCGGGGGACACCGTCAGCCAGGACGTCGCGTTGCTGCTGGCAGTCCATGCCATGTTCGCCGTCACCGTCACGCTGGTGTTGGCCGCCGCTGTCCCTGGGCTCCAGGAAGAGGCCGACAGGGCGAGTGCGGGCGAGGTGGGCGACGCAATCCTGGCGTATTTATGCGTACTGCCTATCACCGTTGTGGAACCATTGCCCGTGAGCGGCGCGGCGCTCGGAGCCGTCGTCGTGTTCACGTAATAGGTGTACCCCACCGGCACGGTGTAATTGTCGCCCAGAGCACGGCTGTTGCCTGTGGCGGTTAAGGATGCGTTTTCGCCGATTGTGAGGCTGGATGGCCTTGCCGCATAGCCGTAGCTGTTGCCGTTCGACGAGGTGTCACCTGTGGCGGTTACGGATGCGTTGTCGCTGATTGTGAGATCGAAGAAACATATAATGCCGGTGCTGCTGCCGAGCACTGTGGTGCCGCCCGTGGCGGTTACGGATGCGGTTTCGCTGATTGTGAGGTGGGAAAGGCATTCAATGCCGTAGCTGGAGCTGCCGCTGATAGCGTTGCCGCCCTGGGTGTTCAGGCTGCCGCTGCCCCTGATGGTAAGGTCGCCGGCAGATATCGCGGTGGAGTAGCCGGCGCGGGTGGCATTGGTACTGGTGAACGAGTTCGCGCCGATGAGCACGATTGTCGCGCCGGTGGGAAGCTTCAACGCCAGCTGGCCTGCCGAGGTGTGGCTGATGTCGGTGAGGGTGAGGGTTTTGGTGTCCTGCACCCAAGACCACGACCCGCCGTTATAACTGTCGCCGCCATCCGCGTTAACAGCGCTGAAGTCCCAAACGGCGGGGGAGGTTGGGTTGGCCGGGGCCGCGGCGCGGGCCGTGACGGGTGCGGCGGCAACCACCCCGGCCATCATGAGCAGCGTCAGCAGCACGGACAGGAACTTGCTGGATTTGGTTTTCATAGCGAAATCTCTCCTTATCTAATTTTTGGGATAAAAAAGGCGGCTCCTCCGCATAGAGGAATCGCCCAATGCATTATTTCAGGCAGACCAAAAGAGCGCAGTTATTCGCTACGCTTCGTTCGTTCGTTCGCAGGGCTTGTAACCGAACGGCATGGCTCTGTCAAGCCCTTTCGTGTGAATTTTATGGGATAAGGGTATTATATCACAGATTTTTACGCTTGTCACTACTTTTTTTGAGGAATCCGCGAAGTATTTCAGGCACCCTCCGTGACCTCGCCCTCCGCGCGCCTGCGCTCCTGCAACGCGGTGAGCACCTCCTCGTATTTCTCCGGCGAAAGGCAGTATTTGAACATCGGCAGCGCGGCCAGCACGCTGAACACCGCCGGTATGATGGTGATGCCGAAGAACATCATGGTGATGCACCAGAACACCTGGTCCGCGGTGAGGGAGCCCAGCGCGCCGGTGTATACCACGGCCTGCGAGCCGAACTGCATCACGTTACGGGGCAGCTGGGAGGGGTCGGCCAGGGCGTTGTCGAGCAGGCCCTGCATGAGCTGCACGTTTTTGCCGGAGAACATCACCAGCCCGCACAGCCCGGCGTAGATGAGCTGCGAAATGCCGTTGCTGATCTTCGCCAGGAAGGTCTGGCCCGAGAAGAACACGCCGTCCGGGCGCACATGGTTCGTGTAGTCCTCGAAGTCCACCGCGTCGGCCACCATGTTGGTCTGCACCGTGCTGAACGTCCCCAGGCTCACGCCCTTGACGGTGAACAGGACCATCATGAGGACCATCATGGGCACGCTGGTCAGCCCGCCCTCCATCTTCAGGGAGAGCAGGTACAGCCCGAACAGCACCATGTCGGGGACGACCTCCAGGAAATTGGAGGCGAGGAACAGGTTGCGTTTGGTCATGCGTTCCAGCATCTTCGGCACCAGGGCCGTGGAGCCCAGCATCCCCGCGAAGAGCCCGCCGCCGACCAGCACGAGGTAAATCATGGCCTTGCCGCCGTCCTTGCCGGCGAAGTAGTAGGTGACCAGGGTGAAGGCGACGATGTTGGTGATGTTGCGCGGCCCCGCCAGCACGCCGGAGACCAGCACCTGGCGGAAGGGCTTATTGCGCCACATCATTTTGAGGTTCTCCCGCATGTTGTTCTCTTTTTGGGAGGGCGCGATCTTTTCCCGGGTGAAGAGCCCCGCCATCTGGAAAGCCGCCGTGCCCGCCGCGGCGAACACCGCCGCCACCAGGATGAAGCCCGTCCGGGAGGCCTCCTCGGGGGCGCGGCCCGCCTTGATGAGGGCCTCCCCCACG
>WQTL01000179.1 GCA_009786275.1 Bacillota bacterium
TTCAAGCGTGACACGATTGCGGAGGATATCCGCAGGATGATAAAGGTGATATTATGAGCAGGAAAACCAAACAGCAAAAGATTGGCGAGGAAACAATGCGCTTCCTGCGGGGCAGGTATGCCTTGGACGAGGTGAGCAACGGCATGGACGAAGTGGCGTTTCGTGACAGCAACCAAACAGTCTTGACGATCTACATACACAAAGGACATTATGATTTTCAGATTGGCGAGCATACCGTCCAGGTGTCGGATATGCAAGGCCTGGAGGAGGCCAAGCATTTGATCTTGGCCCAGAAAGAGCCAAACCGCAAGCCCTTCCCGAAGGAGAGCGCCATATATTCTAGGTGCGGTCACCGCTGCGACTTGTGTGTCCACTACACAGGTGGCTCAAACAGCGAGGAATTCCGCGCAATGCTCAAAGAGCATGTCGGGCGCGTATATCGCTGGAAGCCAGATGCATCGGTTCCTCCCTGCTTGGGCTGTGATCACGGCGGCCTCAACGGCAAGTCTGATTGTCCGCAAATAAAGTGCGCCGCTCAAAAGGGCCTGGAAAAATGCCAGGATTGCCCCGAATACACCAACGAATGCAGCCCCGGGGTGGGCTACACCTGCGGCATTGAGCCGCGCAGCATTTCGGCCAAGGATGTCACTTGGGCGATATTGCCCTATATATCCGACCAATACGGAAACTGAGGTGTAGGATAAAGCAAGAATCCTTGGTAAACAGAGAACGCAATAGAAAGGTGCGTCTGCGACATGGACAAAACGGAATGGATCGCTTGCTCTGTTTGCAGATATATCGGCTTTAATCCCCATCAAGCAAAAGGAGAATAAACCATGAGCGACCCCACGAAGTACCCCGGCCAGGTGCCGGAGAGCATCCCGGCCACGCTGTGATTGCGGTATCGCTGGCCAGCAGGCACAGATCACGAAACAATCAACCCCAGGTTGATATTCTTTAACGCTCCGTGTATGGACATCCCCCGCCGCCCATGCTATGATGGAAACATCACATCGAACAGGAGAACTGCCAATGGACATCACCAAAACCGGGAACCAAATCGCGCGGCTGCGGCGAGAAAAAGGACTCACGGGGGAAAGGCTGGCCGAGGCCCTGATGGTTTCGCCCCAAGCGGTGAGCAAGTGGGAGAATGGGCGTTGCCTGCCCGAAACCGCGCTGCTGCCCGCTCTGGCTGAAGCGCTGCCCGGCGGCGAAAAGATAGAAATTCGGCGCGTACCAGCACAGCAGCATCCCCAGCGCCATGCCCGCCGTGTTGATAATGAAGATGGGCCGGCGCCCGATTTTGTCCATGAGCGCCTTGTAGAACGGGCCGACAATCGCGAAGGCATAGCCCATGGTGCTGATGAGCGTCGCCCGCTGGAGGCCCGCTTCAAACGAAAGGCCCTGCCCCCGCACGAAGAACTCGTTGACGTACAGCGACTGCACCTTCGTGGCCACGTCCGTGGCGTAGGTGTCCAGCAGATGCACCAGCACGATCAGGGCGACGAGGGCGAAGGGATACCACTTTGGGGCGGGCTTTTGCCGTTGAAGAAGCTTTGGCATGGACAGGTCTCGCTTTCGGAGGAAATTTCTTGAATATTTATTTGCCGCAGGCCAGCAACGCCAGCTCCCGCAGCCGCGGCACCGCGTATCCGAAAAAGGCGCGGTAGCTTTCGCAAAAATAGTTTTTGCCCTGGGGTTCCCGATCCCTTTTGCAGCCGCCGCGGCACAGGGGAAACCATTCGCAGTCCCCGCAGTCCGGGTGCAGCCGCAGGGATTCCCCGATAAAGCGTTCGCAGGCAGGCGAAAAGCGCATTTCGGCAAAGCCGTGCCTTGCGATATTGCCGAGCTCCCAGGCGCCGCTCACATAAAAATCGCAGGGATACACGCTGCCATCGGCCTCTATAACAAACTGGCAGCCGCAGATGCCGGACATGCCGCAGGCCTCGGGCGGCTGCCCCAGGACCATGCCCAGGAGATTGTCGAAATAGCGCACGCTGACCGCCTCGCCGCGCATGCGGTCCTGATACCACAGGTCAAACGTGGCCTTCAAAAACGCCAGGTAGCCCCGGGGCGTCAAGGACCAGGGAAGGCTGCCCCGCCGTGCGCCCAAGGGGTCCAGGCAGGGGATGAATTGCAGGTGCCGGAAGCCGTTTTCCTGGAAGAAGCGGTACACCTGCGCGCCCCGCGCCGCGTTGGCACGGCTGACCACGCAGAGGATATTCAGCTTGGCCTGCGCCTGCTGGAGCAGCCGCGCCGCCTGCATCGCGCGGCGGAACGAGCCCTCCCCGTCGGGGCCGCGGCGGTTTTGGTCATGCAAGGCTTTCGGGCCGTCCAGAGAAAGCCCCACCAAAAAGTCGTTTTCCGCCAGAAACGCCGCCCACACGCGGTCGATGCGCGTGCCGTTGGTCTGTATCGCGTTGGAAACGGCCACCCGCTTTGTGTTGTAGCGCTGCTGATAGGCAATCAAGGCTTCATAAAACGGCAGGCCCGCCAGGGTGGGCTCGCCGCCCTGGAAGAGGAACGCGCAGCTGCCGTCGGCAAAGGCGAGCGCCTTTTTCGTCAGGGTTTCGAGGGTCTCCAGCGGCATGACGCCGCTTTTTTTGTCTTGATAAAAGCAATAGCGGCAGCGCAGCTCGCAGCTTCCCGAAACCGGCTTGATCAGCATGCTTAGCGGGGGCACGGGCGCCACCTCCCATCCAGAATGCGGGGCGCCTTCTCGCCCGCCGCTTCCATCCGTTCGATCAGCCTTTGCCGCAGCCGCGCGCGCACTTGCGCATAATCGGCATGGCCGACCAGGTTGTTCAGCTCATGGGGGTCATGTTTCAGGTCGTATAGAAATTCCTCCCGGTATACCTTCGCGCCGGCATGGAGCCAGCCGCTTTTGCCGGGCGCTTTGACGGAATACTTCCAGCGCTCCGTGCGCAGCGCGCGGCCCACCTGGCTTTCGCTGATCTGAAGAAAAACCTCCTGCGGCCAGGCATCGGCATTCCCCGCAACCAATTCTTGCAGGGGATTTCCCTGCATGCCGGGCGGAATTTCCGCGCCGCCGCAGCGCAGCAGCGTGGCGGGCAAATCAATGAGGCTGGCAAGTTCCCCCATCACCTGCCCCCCGGTGAAACCCGGGCCCCGGAGAATCAAAGGCACACGGATGGAGCTTTCATGGCAGGAGCGCTTGTATTCGCTGTTGCGGGTCCTGAAATGGGAGCCGTGGTCGCTGGTGTAGGCAATGACCGTGTTTTCATAGAGGCCCTGCTCCTTGAGCGCCTGTACGATCCTGCCGACATTGTAATCCAGGCTCGCGCAGCAGCCGAGGTAGTCGGGGTATTCCCTTTCCCAGTCGCCGCCGCCCAGGCGCTTCAAATCCTCCGGCACGGGGTAGCGCCGGTACCGCTCCTTCGACCCCGGTGGCCCCTGGAAATGTCCCGCGTTGTTCTGGTGGTGGGGTTCCAGGTAGGAGACAAACAGGAAAAATGGCTTGTCGCGTTTGCGGTTTCGCAGGTATTCCAGCGCGAAATCCGTCTGGCGGTCCGCCCGGTAGCCGGTGAACTCCCGCCGCCTGCCCTCCGCGTCGAACATGTGCCCGCCATAGCCGTCGGAGGTGAATTCCAGCACGTCCGCCGCCATCCAGTAGTCCCTGTGG
>WQTL01000180.1 GCA_009786275.1 Bacillota bacterium
CCCCGGCGCGGCGGCCCCGCCCGGCGTCGTCGCCCCCCCCGGCGGCACGATGGTTTCCCCGGACTGGGTGGTGGCGTCGGGCTTGGGGTCCGCCGTCTTTTTGCAGGCGGCCAGCAGGGCGGCCAGCAGCAGCGCCGCCAGAATCAAGGCAATCAAACGTTTCATAGGTATGCCCCTTTCCCTTCGGTTGTGTTTAGTATACCATGCCCGCCCCCCAAAAGCAATTGATAAGCTGTGAATTTTTTCTTGACAAACGCGCCGGAAAGGCGTATGATGGTATTATCAAGTTAAAAGGAGTATTTTTTATGCTTCGCGGCATGCACAGCGTCGTAGTAACCTTGGCTGTTTACGCAGTAGTAGACGGCCCGAACGACGTTGCCGCTTAAAGCCTTCGGTTTGACAGAACAAACCGCCCGGCGGCAACAGGCTGCCGGGCGGTCGTTTTTTAGGGGCGGCTGCCCACAGCCGCCCGCCCATATAACAACCATACCAAAAATCATCACATTGGAGGCCCCCCATGTACCGTGAACTCCCCAAACAATACGACCCCTCCTCCTCCGAATCGCGCATTTACGCCGCCTGGATGGAGAAGAACTACTTCCGCGCGGAAAAACGCGAGGGCAGTAAAGGCCCCTACACGATCTCCATGCCGCCGCCCAACATCACCGGGCAGCTGCACATGGGCCACGCCATGTACTGCGTGCAGGACGTCCTCACCCGCTGGCGGCGCATGCAGGGCTACGACGCCCTGTGGCTGCCGGGCACGGACCACGCGGCCATCGCCACGGAGGTCAAAATCGTGGAGCAGATGGCCAAGGAGGGCCTGACCAAGGAGAGCCTCGGCTACGAAAAGTTCATGGAGCGCGCCTGGGCCTGGAAGGAGCGGTACGGCAGCCGCATCGCGGAGCAGCTGAGGCTCCTGGGGTCCAGCTGCGACTGGTCGCGCGAGCGCTTCACCATGGACGAGGGCTGCTCCAAGGCCGTGCGGGAGGTCTTTGTCAGGTTATATGAGAAAGGCCTCATCTACCGGGGCGAGCGCATCATCAACTGGTGCTGCAGCTGCAAAACCTCGCTTTCCGACGCCGAGGTGGAGCACAACGAGCGCGAGGGCGCGTTCTGGCATATCAGATACCCCTATACCGACGGCTCCGGCGCGATTGAGGTCGCCACGACCCGCCCGGAAACCATGCTGGGCGATACCGCCGTGGCCGTCCACCCGGACGACCCGCGCTATCAGGATAAAATCGGCAAGGAAGTGATCCTGCCGCTGACGGGCCGCAGCATCCCCGTGATCGCCGACACCTATGTGGAGATGGACTTCGGCACCGGCGCGGTGAAGATCACCCCGGCGCACGACCCCAACGACTTCGAGGTCGGCCTGCGGCATAGCTTGCCCATCATCAATGTGATGACAGAGGACGGCCATATGAACGCCGAGGCGGGCGCGAAATACGAGGGCCTCGACCGCTACGAATGCCGCAAGCTGGTGGTGAAAGACTTGGAGGAACAGGGCTGTCTCGTCAAAATCGAGCCCATGAAGCACAGCGTGGGTGAGTGTTATCGTTGTCACACCGTCGCGGAACCCAGAGTCTCTACCCAGTGGTTCGTGAGGATGGCCCCCCTGGCCGGCCCCGCCATCGAGGCCGTGAAGTCCGGCGCGACCAAGTTCGTGCCCGAGCGCTTCGAAAAGACCTACTTCCACTGGATGGAGAACATCCGCGACTGGTGCATCTCCCGCCAGCTGTGGTGGGGCCACCGGATTCCGGCCTACTACTGCGATGCCTGCGGCGAGATGACCGTTGCCCGGGAAACGCCTTCCCAATGCCCCAAATGCGGCGGCAGCATGACCCAGGACCCGGACTCCCTGGACACTTGGTTCTCCTCGGCGCTGTGGCCGTTTTCTACGCTGGGCTGGCCGGAAAAAACAGATGACCTGGCGTATTTCTACCCCACCAGCACCCTTTGCACCGCCTACGACATCATCTTTTTCTGGGTGGCGCGCATGATCTTCTCCGGCTGCGAGTTCATGGGCGAAACGCCCTTCAGCAACGTGCTGATCACCGGCCTTATCCGCGACGAGCTGGGCCGCAAGCTCTCGAAATCCCTGGGCAACGGGGCCGACCCCGTGAAGATCATCCGCAGCTACGGCGCGGACGCCCTGCGCTTCACCCTGCTCACGGGCAACTCCCCCGGCAACGACCTGCGCTTCTACGAGGAGAAGGCCCAGAACAGCCGCAATTTCGCCAATAAGCTCTGGAACGCCGCCCGCTTCGTGCTCATGAACCTGGATGAAAACGAGCCCGCGCCGCACATCCCCGGCGAGCTTTCAGCTGAGGACAAATGGATTTTGAGCCGCTATAACGCGGCTGTCCGCGATGTCACCGACAATCTCGAAAAGTTCGAGCTGGGCCTGGCCGCCGCCAAGCTCTACGACTTCATCTGGGACGATTTCTGCGACTGGTATATCGAGCTCGCCAAAGCGAGCCTTCCGGCGGAGAAAACCCGCGCCGTGCTGGTCTATGTCCTGAGCAACACGCTGAAGCTCCTGCACCCCTTCATGCCCTTCATCACGGAGGAAATCTGGCAGGCCCTCCCCCACGAGGGTGAGAGCATAATGATCTCCCCCTGGCCGGAATACGACCCGGCGCTTGACTTCCCCGCCGAGGAGGCGCGGATGCAGGTGCTCATGGGGGCCATCCGGGCCGTGCGCAATCGAAGGGCCGAAATGAACGTGCCGCCCAGCCGCAAGGCAAACTTGTTTATCCGCTCCGAGTGCCCCCTGGACGCGGCGTTCTTCGTGCGCCTGGCAAGCGCCTCCGAAGTGCATTTTATCGACGAGGACCACGCCGGCGAAGGCGCGGTGCAAATCGTGAGCACGGGCTGCAAAATCTGGATCCCCCTGGGCGATCTTGTCGATCTGGCTGCTGAAAAAGCGCGGCTGGAGAAAGAACTTTTCACGGTTGAAAAGCAACTGGCGGGCGTGCAGGCCAAGCTGAGCAACGAAAGCTTTACCGCCAAGGCCCCGGCGTACGTGATCGATGGCGCAAGGGAGAACGCCCGGGCGCTCACGGAAAAACGGGACGCGCTGACAGAAAGCCTGAAAAACTTATGAACGGTTCCGAGCTCCTCATGGAACTCCTCCTGGAGCAGGGGGCGGACCTCGTTTTCGGCTACCCCGGCAGCGCGGTGCTGCACATCTACGACGCCCTGTACAAGTACAGCGACCGCATCCGCCACGTGATGACCGCCCACGAGCAGGGGGCCGCCCACGCCGCCGACGGCTACGCCCGCCTGACGGGCAAAACCGGCGTGGTGTTCGCCACCAGCGGCCCGGGCGCGACGAACTTGGTCACGGGCATCGCCGCGGCCTATATGGACAGCGTGCCCATGGTGGCAATCACCGGCAGTGTGGACACCAAGCTCATCGGCCGCGACAGCTTTCAGGAGGTCTACATCGCGGGGATCACCCTGCCCATCACCAAGCACAATTTCGTCGTGCGCCATATCGGCGAACTGGCCCCGGTGGTCCGCGCGGCGTTTCGTATCGCGCAGGAGGGCCGCAAAGGCCCCGTGCTGGTGGATATCCCGAAGGATATCACCTGCGCTTTGTGCGAATACCGCCCGCCTGTAGGGGCGGCATTTTTGCCGCCCGGGGTTTTTGTCTGTGCGGCGGGCGGCAAGAATGC
>WQTL01000181.1 GCA_009786275.1 Bacillota bacterium
CCCCCCCGGAGCTCCCGGGTGCTGATGCCGTCGATGCGCAGCGTGTAGCCGTTCGCGCTCGCGGCGAGCGGCAGGCGGGTTTCCCGGAGCACCCCGCTGCCCTTGATTTCCTCCCGGAAGGGCTCCAGGCCGCAGCCGGCAAGGGCCAGGCACAGCGCCAAGGCCAAGGCCGGGATGAGAACGGACCAACGCTTGTTTTTCATGAAGATTCCCCCGTTTCTGCTTTTACTATCCACTATAACGGGGCGGAGGGGGGGATTGCTTCAACCACTGATTAAGGCCGGCGCAATTTGTAGGGGACGGCCTCCGGACGTCCCCGGGCCGTAAAAAAGATTTTCTGCTTGGGACGTCGAGAACGCCGTCCCCTACCAAAAGTCTAAAATCTAACATCTAAAATCTAACATCTATAGGTGCAGCACCCGCGCCTTGATCTCCTTCGTCTTGCCCACGTTCCAGAAGTTCTCGCCCAGATAGCCGCAGGTGCGGCGCGTGACGTTCATCTTGGCGTGGTCCTTGTTGTGGCACTGGGGGCACTCCCACTCGAAGTCCTCGTTGACCATGATCTCGCCGTCGAAGCCGCAGACGTGGCAGTAGTCGCTCTTGGTGTTGAACTCCGCGTACTGGATATTGTCGTAGATGAAGCGCACCACGTCCTCCAGGGCGTCCAGGTTGTGGCGCATGTTGGGGATCTCCACGTAGGAGATCGCGCCGGAGGAGCTGATGGTCTGGAACTGGCTTTCGAAGGTGAACTTCGAGAAGGCGTCGATGGGCTCGCGCACGTCCACGTGGTAGGAGTTGGTGTAGTAGCCCTTGTCGGTGACGTCCTCGATGGTGCCGAAGCGCTCCTTGTCCACGCGGGCGAAGCGGTAGCACAGGCTTTCCGCCGGGGTGCCGTAGAGCCCGAAGGCGATGGAGGTCTGCTGCCTCCACTTGTCGGCGGCGGCGCGCATGCGCTTCATGATCTCCACGGCGAAGGGCTCGCCCGCGGGGTCGGTGTGGCTGACGCCCTTCATGAGCTTCGTGACCTCGTACAGGCCGATGTAGCCCAGCGAGATCGTACTGTAGCCGTTCAGCAGGTACTTGTCGATGGTCTCGCCCTTGTCCAGCCGGGCGATGGCGCCGTACTGCCAGTGCACGGGGGATACGTCGCTGCGGGTGCCCTTCAGGGCCTCGTGGCGGCACATGAGTGCCTCGAAGCACAGCTCCAGGCGCTCGTCCAGCATTTTCCAGAAGGCCTCCTCGCCCTTTTCGCGGCACAGGATGCCGATCTGCGGCAGGTTGAGGCTCACCACGCCCTGGTTGAAGCGGCCCTCGAACTTGAACTGGCCGTCCGCGTCCCTCCAAGGGTTCAGGAAGCTGCGGCAGCCCATGCAGCTGTAGACGTTGCCCTCGTAGTTCTCGCGCATCTTCTTGGCGGAGATGTAGTCCGGGTAGAGTCTCTTCGCGCTGCACTGCACGGCCAGCTTGGTGAGGTAATCGTACCTCCCGCCCTTCAGGCAGTTGTGCTCGTCCAATACGTAGATGAGCTTCGGGAAGGCCGGGGTGACGTACACGCCCTTCTCGTTCTTGATGCCCTGGAGGCGCTGCCTGATGATCTCCTCGATGATCAGGGCGTTTTCTTCTATATAGGGGTCGTCCTCGCGCAGGTTCATGAACAGCGTCACGAAGGGGCTCTGCCCGTTGGTGGTCATGAGTGTGTTGATCTGGTACTGGATGGTCTGCACGCCGGAGCGCAGCTCGCCGCGCAGCAGGGAGTTCACCACGGCTTCGCGGGCCTCCTCGGTGATGCCCTCGCCGGCCTCCCGGTCCACCAGCCCGCTGAACTTCTCGTAGCTGCGGCGCAGGTACGGCCCCAGGTGGCTGATGTCCACGCTCTGGCCGCCGTACTGGTTGCTGGCCACGCTGGCGATAATCTGCGTCATCACCGTGCAGGCCACCTGGAAGCTCTTCGGGGATTCGATGAGCTTGCCGTTCATCACCGTGCCGTTGTCCAGCATGTCGCCGATGTTGATCAGGCAGCAGTTGAAGATGGGCTGGATGAAATAGTCGCTGTCGTGGAAATGGATGGCGCCCTCGTCGTGTGCCTTGGAGATCTTCTCCGGCAGCAGCACCCGCCTGGTGAGGTCGCGTGAAACCTCGCCCGCGATGAGGTCGCGCTGGGTGGCCGCCGTGAGGGCGTTCTTGTTGGAGTTCTCCTCCATCACGTCCTTGTTGGCGTGGCGGATGAGGCTGAGGATGCTGTCGTCGGTGGTGTTCGCCTTGCGCACCAGGGCGCGGGTGTAGCGGTAGATGATGTAGGCCTTCGCCAGGACGTACTTGCCCAGCTCCATGAGCTTCTGCTCCACCACGTCCTGGATGTCCTCCACCAGGATGCGGCTTTTCTTGCGGCCCTCGATGCTCTGCACGATGGCTTCCATCTGGGCCGGGTTCACGCGGTGCTCTTCCTCCACCGCCTGGTTTGCCTTCTGGATGGCAAGGATAATCTTGCTCCGGTCGAAATCCACAGAGGCGCCGTCACGCTTGATGACTTTCATATCCATCACTCTTTTCTTCCCAAAAATATCATCCGCGGCTATGAAGCCGGTCAATCCTGCATTGGAGTATAGCACACCCGGGCGAAAAAATCAATAGGCGAAATGCACAAAATGTAGATATTTTTTTTGTGTATTCCACAAGCCGGCACAAGATATTGTTTCCATTCGGAAGGCGGGGGCGCGGACCCCCGCCCGCGCATTATCCCTTGACACCCCGCCTCCTCCTGTAGTATAATATCCCCATCATCACACGAAAGGCGGCCCTGCCATGGAAATTTTACCCCACCCCAACGGAAGGACGGATTTCACCGGCGAAACCCTCCCACTGCCCCGCGAACTGTGCGCCGAACGCGGCGGTTTCGCAATCGAGCCCCTCGAGGTATTCGCCCGGCGGGCGGGCGTAGCCCTGACGGAGGAGGGGCCTCCCTTGCTGAAGCTTTATCGCAATAAAGATTTCCCGGCGGAGGCGTACCGTCTGCGTATAACGCGGGCGAATGGAATCCAGATCGAGGCCGCCGCGGAACAGGGCCTGTGCTGGGCCCTCGTCACGCTGTATACGCTCATCGACGGCGGGCAGGCGCCCTGCTGCGATATCACTGACCGGCCGCAGCACGGCTACCGCGGGATTTTGCTGGACTGCGTGCGGCATTTCTTCCCCGTGGAGACCGTGAAGGCCTTCATCGAGGCGATCTCCCTGGCGAAAATCAACACGCTGCACTGGCATTTGACCAACGACCAGGGCTGGCGCATCGAGAGCAAATTATTCCCGCAGCTGCACGAGAACAACGCGCCCGAGTACTATACACAGGACGAAATCCGCGATATCGTCGCGTTCGCCGCCGCGCGGGGCGTGGAGGTCATGCCCGAGGTGGACCTGCCGGGGCACACCACGTCGATCCTGTCCGTATGGCCGGAGCTCGGCTGCGCGGGCAAGAAGGTGCGCTTGGGCGACGCTCCGGGCATCTATTCGGTGATCCTCTGCGCGGGAAAAGAGGCCGTGTTCGACCTGCTGCTCCCCCTGCTGGAGGAGGTGGCGGCGCTGTTCCCCTCGCCGCTGTTCCACCTGGGCGGCGACGAGGCCCCCAAGGGCGAGTGGCTCGCCTGCCCCGACTGCCGCCGCCGCATGGAGGAGGAGAACCTGCTCACCGCCGAGGAGCTGCAG
>WQTL01000182.1 GCA_009786275.1 Bacillota bacterium
GGGGGGATCGGCAGCGCCATGGCCTGCGGCTGCTGCCACTCCTTCGCGGAGGACGGGCGCTGCATCTCGCTGCTCAAGGTGCTGATGACCAACGCCTGCGCCTACGACTGCGCGTACTGCGTCAACCGCCGCAGCAACGACGTGCCCCGCGTCACGTTCGAGCCGGAGGAGCTGGCCTCGCTGACCATCCAGTTCTACCGGCGCAACTACATCGAGGGGCTGTTTTTGTCCAGCGGCGTTTTGAAAAGCCCGGACTACACCATGGAGCGCATGATACGCGTGCTCGAGCTGCTGCGGCACGAGTATCATTTCAATGGCTATCTGCACGTGAAGGCTATCCCCGGGGCCTCGCAGGAGCTGATTTGGCAAGCGGGTGTGCTTGCTGATCGAATCAGCGTGAACATCGAGTTCCCCAGCGAGCAGAGCCTGCGCCTGTTCGCTCCGGATAAATCCCGGCAGTCGATTCTGGGCCCCATGGGGCAGATCGCGCGCATGAAGGAGGAGCAGGCCCCGCCGCTGGGCCTCCCCGGGCGGCAGAGCGCGGCAATGTCCGTCATATCCAATACATCGCAGGGGCTGATCCGGTCATCGCGCGCTGGCGGCCCGGGCCAAAAGTTCGCGGGCGCGGGCCAGGCCACACAGATGATCATCGGGGCCAGCCCGGAAAGCGACCTGCAGATCATGCGGCTGGCCCAGGGGCTATACAGGAAATATTCGCTGCGGCGGGTGTTTTATTCGGCGTATATCCCGGTGAACGAAAACAGCCTGCTGCCCGCCCTTGGCACCCAGCCGCCGCTGCTGCGCGAACACCGGCTCTACCAGGCGGATTTCCTGCTGCGGCAGTACCACTTCGACGCGGAGGAGATCCTGGACGAGCGCAACCCGGATTTCAACCCCTACCTAGACCCGAAATGCAACTGGGCCCTGCACCACCCGGAGTTCTTCCCCGTGGACGTGCAGCGCGCCAGCAAGGAGGCGCTGCTGCGTGTGCCGGGGATCGGCCCGCGCAGCGCGCAGCGCATCGTGGCCGAGCGTCTGCAGTGCCGCCTGGATTTCGCGGCGCTCAAGCGCATGGGCGTGGTGCTCAAGCGGGCGCGGTTTTTTATCATCGCAAAAGACTATCCGACGGGCATGAACCTGCCGGGCGAGACCGTCGCGCGCGCGCTGCTGGACCCGAAGATTTTCACCTTCGGCATGGAGCAGCTGAGCCTCTATACGCCGCCGGGGCTGCCCGGGCCCGGGGACGTGAAAGATATTCACGATGCGGCGGAGGAGGCGGTGCGCCTGCTGGTGGCATGACCGGAGGTTTTGCATATACTGGCATGGAAGGCCCCCGCGGCCTTCGGTCCATATAAAAAATGCTCCCAAACATGAAACAAGCGGCCCCCCGCGCGGGAGGCCGCTTTTGCCGTCCTGTTGTTCAGCCGAGCACGCCCATGATGCCGTTGAATACCGTGGTGAAAAAGTATCCGATGCCTTCGAACAGCTGCACGAACATGTCTCCGATGTCCGTGAACGAGTCGAACCACGCCCAGATGTTCTGGAAAACTTGCGTCACTTCTTCTACGAATGGCATAACCGTGAATCCCTCCTTCAGATTGCTTGTGCGTCCATTATACCACAGCCGGGCGTTTTGTCAACCGCTTTCAAAAAAAATCCCTTGACATTCCGCCGGGGCGTGTTATAATAAAGAAGCCAATCTGTATGCAAAGGAGGTTTTAGTATGAACTTTGACATCAACGCAATCCTGGGCACTGCCAACGGGTTCTTAGCTTCCACGCTGGGCGCTATTTACAAGGCGATTGGCTTGTCCAACGAGACGGGGAGCGGTTTGCTGAATTTCGTGAGCTTCTTCGCGATGCTCGAGGACATCTTTGTGAAGCTGATCGCCAGGTTTTTCTAAGCGGCCTTGCCGGTTGAATACGCAGGCATGCCTACACAGCAAGACCGCGCCTTCTTTTGGGGGCGCGGCTTTGTTACAATAATGCAGGGATAACAACCCCATGAAGCAGCTGAAAAGCGAAAAACCCCGCGCGGCCTGGGCGCCGGTGATGCTGCTCATCACGGTGTTCCAGTTGCTGAGCTTTGCGCCGCTGCTGCGGCGGCCGGATGCGGAATGGCCCCTGCTGGCGTCCCTGTTGGGCTACCCGGCGGCGGAGTGGCTGTTCATGATCCTGCTGCGGGGGGCCGCCAAACGGCGCGATTTTTCGCCGGAGCTCATCGGGCTGTGGCTATCGGGGCTCGGCCTGGCGGTGTGCGGCAGCTTTTCGGCGCAGTTCGCCTGGAAGCAGGCCGCGGCCATCATCGGGGGGCTGCTTGTCTACGCCGCGCTGCTGTGGACGACCGCCGACGCGGACCGCGCCATGAAGCTGCGCCCCCTGGTGGCCGTGGGGGCCGGCGGCCTGCTGGCGCTGAACCTAGCGCTGGGCTACGCCGTCGGCGGGCAGCGCAACTGGCTGAACCTCGGCGGCTTTTCCATCCAGCCATCGGAGCTGGTGAAGCTGGCCTTCGTCTTCGTGGGCGCCGCGACGCTCGACAGGCTCCAGAGCACGCAGAGCATCACGCGCTACCTGATCTTCGCCATGGGCTGCGTGGCGGCCCTGTTTTTGATGAAGGACTTCGGCACGGCGCTGATTTTCTTCATGACCTTCGTGCTCATCGCCTTTTTGCGCTCCGGGGACCTGCGGGCCATCGCCCTGGCCGTGGCCGCGGCGGGCATGGCCGCCTTCCTGATCCTGTATTTCCGCCCCTACGTGGCCGGGCGCTTCCGGGTCTACCGCCATGTGTGGGAGCATATCCATGACTCGGGGTACCAGCAGACGCGCGTGCTGATCTATTCCTCCTCCGGCGGGCTGTTCGGGCTGGGCCTGGGACAAGGGAAGCTGCGGGACGTCTTCGCCGGCTCCACGGACCTGGTGTTCGGCCTGCTGTGCGAGGAACTGGGCATGCTGCTGGCCTTCCTGATCCCCGTTTGCTACATCGCCCTGGCCATTTTCGCGCTCAACAGCGCGCGCAAAGCCCGGTCGGCGTTCTATACCATCGCCTCGGTTTCGGCGGCGGGCATGCTGCTGCTGCAGGCGGCCTTGAATATCTTCGGCATCACCGACCTGCTGCCCCTGACCGGCGTGACGCTGCCCTTCGTCTCCCGCGGGGGAACGAGCATTCTGTGCGCCTGGGGGCTGCTGGCGTTCATACGCGCGGGGGAGATGGAGGGGAAGGTAAAACAGGCGCAAAAAAGGAAGTTCCGGGCGGCGGACATGCCGCCCCTACCGCAGGGATAATTCGCAAGGAGGAGATTTTCGTATGGGCAAGGACCACGCATCACCCGCCGAGATGAAGGAGCGCTTTCTCAACACCTGCCGGGTGATCTCCGGCCAACAGGTGATGAAACGGCACATGCAGGGGACGGGGCCCGTGTGCGTCTTCATCAGCGGCATCCTGGGCACGGGGGAGTACAGCAGCTTCGAGCATATCCTGCCCTATTGGGGGCTGTTCCAGGGCGACCTGCTGCTGCGCCTGGAGCGGGAGACCGGCTGCGAGTGCTACGCCGCCGCCGTGGGGCCCATCTCCAGCTCGTGGGACCGCGTATGCGAGCTCTACGCCCAGCTGGCCGGCGGGCGCGTGGACTACGGCGCGGCGCACAGCAAAAAATACGGCCACGCGCGCTACGGCCGGACCTACCAGCCCCTGTTCGAGGGCTGGGGCCCGGCGCGGCCCGTGCACTTCATGGCCCACAGCTTCGGCGGGGCCACGGCCC
>WQTL01000183.1 GCA_009786275.1 Bacillota bacterium
CAGCTCCTCGAAGCGGTTGCTTTCGGCGAACTCCACCTCTATCCCCAGCGACTGCGCGCATTCCCGGTAGAGCTCCACCGTGGCTTCGCGCATACGCCCCGCCGGGACCCGCAGCGCGGCTTCCGGGACAGCCTTCATGAAAGCGGCCAGCTCCTCCATCGCCGCGGCGGCCAGCTCCGGGTTGCCGCCGAACAGGAGGACGGTTTTCCCGCCGGGCGGAACCGCGCGGTACTCCCCCTCCCCGTAAGGGTAGTAGTAGGGGAACCACACGGATTTGCCGCCGAGCCTGCCGTTCTGCGTCACGTGGGCGTACAGGGTGTTCGAGACAACCGCATCGGCGTCTACGCAGAGCGCCTGCAGGCGTTCCAGCATCAGGGGCCGCCTGTCCAGCGCGGAGGCGAAGAGAAAATGGGGCAGGAAGACGATTCTGTGCGCGGGCGAGGCCGCCCGGACCACCGCCGGGAGCTCCCGGAACGCCTCGGTCCGGAAGTCCGTGAAAAGGAATACGCTCGGCGGCATTTGCGCAATGAAATGCGCCAGGAGCTCGGCGCGGGTGGCGCAGTTTTTTACCCCCATGCTGAAGCTCAGCCGCTTGACGCGGTGGTCGTAGCGAAAGTCGTATTTAATGTTGCAGACCGTTTCGCAGATGAGGGTGACGTCATAGCCCTGCTCGCAGAAGCGGTTCATGAGCGCCGTCATGCTCATTTCCCGCGTCGCCCGCACGTTCCTGACGACGAACACAATCCTGGGGCGCGTAGTCAAATCGGCTGCCCTCCTTTTGTGAATTCAAGTATGCTCTGCGCCACATGCCAGTCATAGGGCGTGGTGATCTTGAAATTGAAGAACTCCCCCCTGACGATGTGGATGGCGATGTTCTTCATGAAGCAGACCTTCGTGGTTTCGGTCAGCCGCTGCCTTTCCTCCGGGCTGAGGTTCCGGAACGCCTCCATCAGCGTGACGAGCCGGAAGCCCTGGGGGCTCTGCCCGGCGAAGAGCTCGCTGCGGGCGGGCATCCCGCTGATGGTCTTGCCGTCCGCCGACTGCACGACGGTGTCGTTCACCGGCACGACAGTGTTGCAGGCATCGCAGCGCTCCATCTCGCGGATCACGTCGCCGATGATGCGCTCTGTCACGAAGGGCCGCACGGCGTCGTGAATGAGCACAACGTCGTCCGGGCCGATATCGTTATGCTCGCAAATGGCGTTCAGTGTGTTGAGCAGGGTGGCCTCCCGGTCCGCGCCGCCCTCGCAGAGATTGACACGCGCAGATGGGATGAATTCTTCAATCTGCTGACGGGCAAGGTCGTACCAGTCGCCGTTCGCGCCGATCCACAGCTGTTTTACACGGGCGTCGGCCAATAGCTTGCGCGCGCCGTGGACGAACACGGGCGCGTCCCCCAGCAGCAGGAACTGCTTGGGCGTCGGCGAGTTTATGCGCGTGCCTGCGCCGCCCGCCAGGATCACCGCGTAGACGTCACGGATGTTGCCCAAACTCCTCCACCTCCTTTTGGATTTCCTCTATGGTCATGGTCTCGTATTTGCCGAAATCGATGGCGAACAGATAGTGCGTGCGCCTGCACAGCACCGGCGCGGGCGTCCCGTAGTCCCCGTAGTGCGAGATCAGGTAGTCCTCCCAGCGGCGCATCACGGGGATTTCACGCCCCTCGTAGGGCAGCCGGGCTGGCTCGCCCCAGTATTCCTTCGGGAAGCACTCCTTTTTGTAGCCGTAGAGGCCCGCCAGGCACACCCACTCCTTCGCGCTTTCGGTATCGTATTTCGTCGCGTTGCGCCTCCACAGCCAGAAGAGCAGCTTCCCCGGCGCGAAGCACTTGAGGGTCAGGCGTTTCACGCATTCGTATATGCGCGGGATATCCGGCGTCAGCAGGGGCAGGGGCCTGGCTTTGGCGTTCATGCAGTTGAGCAAAACGCGATTGAAAAAGCCGTGCATCTTTTTTTTCCTTTGCGTCGGGGCCGCGCCGTCCAGGGGCAGGATGTCGATGAACACGCCGTGGGGGCCCTTCTGCCGCACCAGGCGGGTGATCTCCGTGCCCCTGATCTGCATGCGGTGGAAGCCGTAGGGAAAGTTATCCGGCGGCAGCGCCATGCCCTCCGGCAACTCGTCCCGCGCGATGCGGAGGAAGCGCTCGTAGTCCGGGCGGGGCATGGTCACGTCCACGTCGTCGTCCCAGGGGATGGGCCCGCCGCCCCGCGCCGCCCCCAGCAGGGTGCCCGCCGCGGCATAGTAGCGCAGGCCGTGCGTTTGACAGATGCGCTCGAAGGCGAGCAGCATCTTCGAGGCGAGCAGCTGCGCTTTCCGCACCTGCTCCGGCGACATCTGCATGGCCGCGTATTTCGATACGCGCTGTTGCTCGAGATAGTAGAATTTCTTCCTGATGAAATTGCGTATGCTTTTTTTCGGCACGGGCAGTTTGATATCGGGGATTTCCTTGTCCGGCCGGGCAGCGACGTCGGCTATAATCGCCTCCCACAATTCATATGCGCGCCGCGCGGTTTCTTCGGACAGGTCCGCGTCCTCCCCGCCGGGAGCCAGCTGACGGTAATCGTCTTCCCCGTAGGGATAGAAGAAGGGGATAAAGACACTATCTGCGTGGGTAAAATTCGTGACGAACGCGTCGACGCAGGCTTCGTGGAGCACAGTATCGCCGGGCTTGGGCAGGAGGCAAATCACCTTGTTCGCGAAAGACCGCGCCTTGATGACCGAAGGGTATTCCCGGAACGCCGCGCAGCCAAAGTCTGTGAGGATAAAGACACTGCCGGTGAGCCGCGAGGCGAAGTGCGCGAGCATCTCGGCGCGGGTGGCGCAGTTCTTCACGCCCATGTCGAAGCTCAGGCGCTTCACGCGGTGGTCGTACCTGTAGTCCGAAAGATGGCTGCCGAGGGTTTCGCTGATGAGCGTGACGTCATAGCCGCCCTCGCAAAAGCGGTTCATGAGCGCGGTCACGCTCATTTTCCCCGCCGTTTCCACGTCCGCGCTGAGGAACACAAGCTTCGGGATAGTACTCAAACAGCTACCGTCCTTTCATTTACCCCAATATAATACATGATGGAGAAATAAAAATCAAGTGCTTATTGCTTAATGTCTGTTTTTATGTTAAAATGGGAGCCTATCCAACAAGAACGGGGGAGGCTGCGCTATGATCACAAAGGCGGTGCGCCTATATGGGAAGAACGACCTGCGGCTGGAGGAATTCCCGCTGCCGGCACTCGCGGAGGACGAGATCCTGGCCAGGATCATTTCGGACAGCCTGTGCATGTCCTCGTACAAGGCGGCCTCGCAGGGGGCGGCCCACAAACGGGTGCCGGCGGACGTCGCCAAGCGCCCGGTGATCATCGGGCACGAGTTCTGCGGGGAGATCGCCGAAGTGGGCGCGCGCTGGCGGGATACGTGGAAGCCGGGCATGAAGTTCGCCATCCAGCCCGCGATCAACTACAAGGGCTCCCTGGACGCCCCCGGGTATTCTTTCCCCTATATCGGCGGGGACGCCACCTATATCATCATCCCCTCCATGTTCATGGAGGAGGCATGCCTGCTGCCCTACGACGGCGAGGCGTTCTTCTACGGCTCCCTGGCGGAGCCCATGTCCTGCATCGCCGGGGCGTTCCACGCCAGCTACCACACCAAGCCCGGCAGCTATGTCCACGGCATGGGCATCGTGGAGGGCGGGAACCTGGCGATCCTGGGCGGGGCGGGCCCCATGGGCCTGGGCACGGTGCAATACGCCCTGGGCTGCGGCAGGCGG
>WQTL01000184.1 GCA_009786275.1 Bacillota bacterium
GGTGTGTATGTGACCGCGGGAACAGTGGCGGGCAACTTCACGATGAACGGCGGGACCATCAGCAACAACTACGCGGGCCATGACAGCTTCGGCACCGGCGGCGGCGTGTATATATTGGGCAACAGCACCTTCACCATGAACAACGGGACCATCAGCGACAACATTGCCAGCAGGACCGACTACGGCAATGGCGGCGGCGTGCGTGTGGGCAGCAGCGGCTCCTTCACGATGAAGGGCGGCGTTATTACCCGCAACACGGCCTCTTTGGCGGCCGGCACCGGCACCGGCGGCGGCGTGAACCTTGTCGGCAAAAGCACCTTCACCATGTCCGACACGGCGGAGATCAGCTATAACACCGGCAGCGTGAACGGCGGCGGCAACGGCGGCGGCGTATATGTGGAGGACAGCACCTTCACCCTGAAAGGAACGATGGCGGCCATCAGGAACAATGCCGCCAGCAAAAACGGCAAGGGCTTTGGCGGTGGCATCTATCTGACCTCCAGCGCGAAGTTCTACGCGCAGAATACGGTGCAGATCACAGGCAACACGGCGCGGGCCGGCGACGGCGGCGGCATCTTCTCGGAGGACCATCCATACAGTACGCTCAGCGATACCATAAGCGCGGCCAAATACAGCCCCATCCAGGAGATCGGCGCCAACGTCGTCTTCAGCGGGAACAAGGCCGGCGCCAGGTACAGCCCCCCGAAGACCGTGACAGGCACCCCGATACGCTTCCCAACCATCCTGCTGAACAACGACGACGTCAACTACCACGGCCTCTCGGGCCCCCTTCCGCCCATCTCCCTGACGATCACGAAAACCGTCAAGGGCGGCTACGGCGACAAGACCATGGAATTCACCTTCCAGGTATTCATGGGGCGCTCGGATACCGCCGGGGAGATCCACAAGCTGAAGGACGGCCAGAGCTTCACCCTCGACGACATCGCGTCGGGCACCGAGATCCGCATCCTGGAGCTCGACCACGGCGGCTACAGGGTCTCCTTCAAGGACGGACTGACCCCCCCGGCAGACCCGGCGCAGGACGGCGACGACACCGGCTGGCTGACCATGACGGCCCCGCGCAGCGTCACCTTCTTCAACCTGCGCGATATGGCGCCGGAGACCGGCATCCGCCTGGGCGACACCGGGGCGGCGCTCCTGCTTTGCCTGCTGCCGGCCGGGGCGGCCCTGGGGTTCCTCGCGGCCGGGCGGATACGCCGCCGCAGGCGGGGGGGCGCATAGGATGCCCGGCGTTTACGAGAACCCCTGGGACATCGAAGCCCTGCTGGACAGCTGCCTGTCCCAGCCCGCGCCGCCCCCCGCGCCGCTGCCCTCGGTCTGGAAGGAATTCAGGGCGCTGTGCATCAAGGTCGGGGTGATCGCCGCCGCCTTCGCGCTGCTGTTCACCTTTATGTACGGGCTGCACTACAGCAGGGAGCCCGGCATGGTCCCCGCGGTCAAGGACGGCGACCTGGTGCTGTTCTACCGCCTGGACAGGAAGTACCGCCCCGGGGACCTCCTGCTGCTGACCTTTCAAAAGCAAAAGCAGGTGCGCAGGGTGGTGGCTGTGGCGGGCGACACGGTGGATATCGCCGAGGACGGCCTGCTCATCAACGGCTCTTTGCAGCAGGAGCGCGGCATTTACCAAAAGACCCGGCGCTACGCGGAGGGAACGGATTTCCCCCTCACACTGAAGGCGAACGAGGTGTTCGTGCTGGGGGACGCGCGGGAAAACGCCGACGACAGCCGCATCTACGGCCCCGTGAACGTCAGGGACACCCGGGGCACCGTCATCACCATCCTCCGGCGCAGAAATCTGTAGCGATAAACATGGGGTAAGCTGCGGATTGGGAGAAGGGCCCTCGACCAACCTCCTCCTTATCCCGTGTTTATTATAAAAACAAAGTCACAAAGGAGAGAAAACAATCGTGAAAAAATCCAAAATCGTCTTCGCGCTCGTCCTCACGCTCGCGCTGTGCCTCAGCGGCATCGTGACCGTGTTCGCGGCCGATCCCCCCTCCCCCGTGGGCACCATCGGCACGGCGACGGCCCCGGCCCAGGCGGCCATCACCAAGCTGCTCAAGACCCCCGTGGGCACCGCCATCCCGAACGCCAAGTTTGAGTTCAAGGTGACCTCCGTCACCGTGGACGGCAAGGCCGCCGACGAGACCAACATGCCCATCATCGGCACGCCCGTCAACGGCGAGGCCGCCGGCATCATCACCCTCAACCCCTTCGCGGGCAACAAGACCGTCCAGACGGAAAACGGCATCTGGACCATCCCCATGGAGTCCACCGACATCTTCGCCGGCGCCATGGGCAAATGGACGCACGCGGGCGTATATGTGTACACCGTGGAAGAGATCCCCAACACCTACACCATCGCCCCCGCGAACGCCGCTCATGAGACCATGAACTACTCCCCCGGCGTGTACACCCTCAACGTGTACGTGAAGGAAGGCACGGGCGCCAACGAGGGCGTGTACTACATCTACCTCATCGGCGCGATGGTCACCACCAAGGACGACGACAGCCAGGATACCACCGTTAAGATCAACGTCACCCCCGGCGGCGGCGACGACGCCAACCTCGAGTACAGCCAGATGACCTTCACCAACAGGTACGTGCACACCAACGGCGGCCCGGACCCCACGGACCCCCACGACGCCACCCTGACCGTCAGCAAGAAGGTGGAAGGCCCCTACGGCAGCAAGGAATTCCTCTTCCCCTTCGAGCTCACCATCCATAACCCCGACATCACGGTCGATCCCCCCCTCAAGGGCTCCTACAAGGCGTATGTCGTGGCCGGCAGCCAGATCGTGACCTCCACCGAGAACGGCGCGGAGACCGGCGAAAACTTCATCGTGTTCCCGAGCGATGGGCAGTCGGCGAAGGAATTCAAGCTCAAGGACGGCCAGTCCCTGGTGTTCATCGACACCCCGGTCGGCACCACCTATGACGTGAGGGAAATCGGCACCACCGGTTACGAGGCGGAGCTGCGTATCACCAGCAACGGCACAGAGCAAAAGCCCTACATCGTTGGCCCCACCTTGGGCGCGGACGTCTCCGCGGACGGCAGGCAGGTCGGTGAGCTGGCCAATGCGGCCGCCGTCATCAACACCCGCAAGGACGTCACCCCCACGGGCCTGAACCTCAACGACATCCCCTTCATCGGCCTGATCGCCCTGGCGCTGAGCGCGGTCGCGTTCTTCGCCGTGATCAAGATCCGCAGGGCCAAGGCCATCGCGAAAGTGAACCAGAGCCTGTAAGAAACGTTAAGCGAACGCTGTGAAAGGAGACCCACATGCGCGCGGCGGTGAAGCTAAAAGCGATACGGTGGACGGACGAAGCGCTGAACCTGTTCGTGCTGCTCGTCATCCTGCTGCTGCTCGCCTTCGGCTGCTACGCCATGTGGGACTCCAAACAGGTATACCAGGCGGCGGAGGCCGCACGCTACGAGATATACAAGCCCACCACGGAAAAAGGGGCGCTTTCGTTCAAGGAACTGCAGGCGCTCAACCCCGAGGTGTTCGCCTGGCTCACGGTATACGGCACGCACATCGACTACCCGGTAACACAGGGCACGGACAACATGAAGTACATCAACACCAACGCGCAGGGGCAGTATTCCCTCTCCGGCTCGATCTTCCTGGATTCCGGCTGCGCGCGGGACTTTTCCTGCTTCCCCTGCATTCTGTACGGCCACCACATGGAGCGGGACACCATGTTCGGCGAGATCGGGAAATTCGCCGACGAAAGCTATTTTGACGCCCGCC
>WQTL01000185.1 GCA_009786275.1 Bacillota bacterium
GTGCGGTTGCGGTCGGTGTTGTCCCTGGGCAGGCGGGGCAGCACCGCCGCGCCGCTGTCGATCCACAGGCGGCCCGGCGCGTCGTAGAGATCGCCCGCCTCGATTTTTTCCAGCACCTCGCTGAGCTGCGCGCCCAGGAAGACCGATACGATGGAGGGCGGGGCCTCATGGCTGCCCAGGCGGCAGTCGTTGCCCGCGGTTGCCGTCGAAACACGAAGCAGGTCGGCGTAGACGTCCACGGCCTTGATGACGGCCACCAGGAAGACGAGGAACTGCATGTTGTCCTGGGGGGTGCGGCCGGGCTCCAGGAGGTTTTCGCCGAGATCTGTGGAAAGGCTCCAGTTGTTGTGCTTGCCCGAGCCGCTCAAAGCCGCGAAGGGCTTCTCGTGCAGCAGGCAGGCCAGGCCGTGGCGTACGGCGACCCGCTTCATCAGCTCCATGGTGAGCTGGTTCTGGTCGCAGGCGACATTCGCGCTGGTGAAGATGCACGCGAGCTCGTGCTGGGCGGGGGCGGCCTCGTTGTGCTCGGTTTTGCTGAGGATACCCAGCTTCCAGAGCTCCTGGTCCAGGTCCTCCATGAACTCCTTCACCCGGGGGCGGATCGCGCCGAAGTAGTGGTCCTCCAGCTCCTGCCCCTTGGGGGGCCTGGCCCCAAAGAGGGTGCGCCCGGTGAATTTGAGGTCCGGCCGCTTGCTGTAGCGCTCGTAGTCGACGAGGAAATACTCCTGCTCTGCCCCCACGGTGGGGTAGACGGAGCGCGCGTCGTTGTTGCCGAACAGGCGCAGGATGCGCAGGGCCTGGCGGCGCAGGGCCTCCATGGAGCGCAGCAGGGGGGTCTTTTTGTCCAGGACCTCGCCGCCGTAGGAGCAGTACGCCGTGGGGACGCACAGCGTGTTGTCCTTCAAAAAGGCCGGGGAGGTCGGGTCCCAGGCGGTGTAGCCCCGGGCCTCGAAGGTGGCGCGCAAGCCCCCCGACGGGAAGCTGGAGGCGTCCGGCTCGCCCTGGATAAGGTTCTTGCCGGTGAACTGCATGATCACCCGGCCCTCGCCCACCGGCTCGACGAAGCTGTCGTGCTTCTCGGCGGTGACGCCCGTCATGGGCTGGAACCAGTGCGTGAAGTGGGTCGCGCCTTTATCGATGGCCCACTCCTTCATGGCGGCGGCCACGGCGTCGGCCAGGTGGGCGTCCAGCTTCGCGCCGGTTTTGATGGTACTCTGCAGGGCCTTGTAGGCATCCTTGGGCAGCTTGTCGCGCATGACGGAATCGCTGAAGACCAGGGAGCCGAAGAGGGCGGGGATGGTCATGGGGGCCTCCTTTTTATACATCGGGCGCGGCAAGACTGCCGCCCCTACAGTGCATCTTAAGTCTTAGTATAGCACAAAACGCGCGGCATTTCAAGCAATTTCAAGGAATTGGGGCGGTCATGCAACAAAAACACGCGGAGACGCGCACCGTGCGCCTCCGCATGTATGTCTTATTTCACAACGGCCTTACGAGGGGATGGTCACGGGCTCGGTGAAGGCATAGCCGTTGAGCTCCGCCGTCACGCTCTTGATGGCGGGCTTGTTGATCAGCGAATCGCCGCTCACGGGGCTGGTGGCGATCTTGTCGACCACCTCCATGCCGGAGATCACCTTGCCGAAGGCTGCGTACTGGCCGTCCAGGTGGGGGGCGTCGCCGTGCATGATGAAGAACTGGCAGCTCCCGCTGTTCGGCATGTTGGTGCGGGCCATGGAAAGCACGCCCGGGGTGTGCTTCAGGTCGTTCTGCGCGAAGCCGTTGCCGGCGAACTCGCCCTTGATGCTGTAGGGGAAGCCGATGGACGTGCCGTCGCCGTTGGGGGAGCCGCCCTGGATCATGAAGCCCCGCACCGCGCGGTGGAACACCTTGCCCGTAAAGTAGCCGCTGTTCGCCAGGGAGATGAAATTGTTGACCGTGTTGGGCGCCTTGTCGGGGTAGAGCTCCGCCTTGATGACGCCGCCGTCCGCCATGGTGATGGTGATGGTCGGGTTGTTGGTTGACACCGGGTTGTTTCCTCCTTCTTCTTGTGTGCCGGGGGCTTCGCCGCACGCGCCCAGCAGGGCCGCCGCCGCGCATACGGCCAAAATGACCGCGAGAATTTTCTTCATAAGCTTATCTTTCCTCCATTTAAGTATGCTTTGGCATCCTGGTTTATTATACCGAAACACGCGGAAAAGTCAAGTAAAATTTTCCTCGGCCGCGTGCATAACGGCCGCGGGGCTGGTCAAACTATCCTTGCAGCCAACGAAAATACGATATGCAAGGAGAGTTGAATCACATGCTGGATCGCATTGCTCTGATCCTGGTCGTCCTGGGCGCGCTGAACTGGGGCAGCATCGGGCTGTTTCAGTTCGATGTCGTGGCCTGGATTTTCGGCGGGCAGGGCGCAATTGTCAGCCGGATCATCTACACACTGGTGGCGCTGGCGGGCATCTGGTGCGTTTCGCTGCTGTTCCGCGAGCATTCCCTCATCACCGCCGCGGACGACGCGGACCGATAGGCCGGAAAACGCATAAAAACCGAAGGTTGTTGAGCCTTCGGTTTTTGTTTTGATGAAGGGTTGCATTTTCCGGGGCGCGGAAGTATAATTATAATACTATATGATCCCGGGAGGCCCCCATGTCCGACCAAACCCGCACCAGGCTACTCGTCGCCCTGCTTATCCTCTCCGCCGTGCTGGCTCTCGCCGGGGCCGGGCTTGCCACCTACGCCTGGCTGAAGTGACAGGCCCTCCTCTTCGAGGATATCGAGGAGCTCCTGCCTGGTGTGCAGGCCGACAAGCGCGCGCCGCAGCTTGCCGCCGGTGAACAGCAGCATGGTGGGCAGGTGCCGCACGTCGTAGTCCTCCAGGAGGCGGAACTTCTCGTCGTAGTCCCCGGGGGTGTCGCGGCGTTCCCTGTCGGTGTTGAACATGCACAGCTTCAGCCGCCCGGCGAAATCCTCGCCCAGCGCCAGCAGGATGGGCCGCAGCATATGGCAGGGCATGCAGCGCTCGCCGAAGAAGTCCACCAGCACGGGCAGTTTGGATTCCAGGACCTCGGCGTCGAAATTTTTCGGGCTCACCGGCACAGGCATGGGTTCACTCCGTTCCAGATATTAGACATTAGATTTTAGATATTAGATTTTTAGGCATTGGTTACCGGGCGTTGGATTAGATATCTAAAATCTAACATCTAGTATCTACCGTCTATTATATGCACGGGAGGCGCGAAACGTGGCACTGAATCCGAAAGAATATGACGCCCTGGTGATCGGCCACGGGCCCGCGGGCTGCTCGGCGGCGCTGTACCTGTGCCGCGCGGGGCTGCGCGTAGGCGTCATGGGCAAGGACGGCGGGGCCCTCGGGCGCGCGGAGAAAATCGAGAACTTCTACGGGCTGGCGCGGCCGCTTTCCGGTGCGGACCTGATCGAGACCGGCCGGCGGCAGTGCGCGGCCCTGGGCGCCGATCTGCGCGAGGACGAGGTGCTCGCCCTGGACTGGCAGGAGGCCGGGGGCTATCAAATCGCGCTTGCCGGCGGCGGCGAAGTATATGCCCGCAGCGTATTGCTCGCCACGGGCCGTGCCAAGCGTGCGCCCGATATTGAGGGCTTCCGGGCCTTCGAGGGCAGGGGAGTCAGCTACTGCGCCGTGTGCGACGGCTTCCTCTACCGTGGGCGCTCCGTGGCGGTACTGGGCGGCGGGATTTACGCCCGGCACGAGATGGAGGCGCTGCTCCCTCTGGCGGGGCACGTGACCCTGCTCACCCACGGGGCCGAGCCGGAGTTCGACCC
>WQTL01000186.1 GCA_009786275.1 Bacillota bacterium
CGGGGCACCAGTCCGTGGCGGCCAGCATGGCTGAGATGTCTTGTTCGGTGACGTCCCACCAGGGCTTGATTTTGCCTTCGGAAGCCCCGGTGGCGTCAAGCGCCGCCGCGCCGGAGTTGATCAGGTGGATGATGCCCCCGGCGGCCTTGCCCTCCAGGGCCCGCCCGGTGACGCGCAGCACGGCCTCGGGGCTCCAGTAGGTGCGCACATCGGCAAAAATGCTGGCCGTGCCGGTGAGCAGCTTGCCCACGAGCATCGAAAGCCCGTTCAGGCCGTCGTTCTCCGTGGCGAAGGTGAGGGGCTCGCGCGCGCCGTTCCAGTCGAAGCTGGAGTTGAGGATCGCCTCGGTGAAATCGCAGTTGGGCATGTAGTCCGTCCACTGCCGCTGCCCCTGGAACCCGCCCAGGATGGCGTTGCGGCCCAGGGCCTCCTCGTGCCAGCCGCCGGTAAGCAGGCCGTTCTGCCCCTGCGCGGCTTCAGAAGGCCGGGCATCGTTCAGCTTGGGGTTGCCCAGCAGGATGTCCCTGCAAATCAGCGTCATCTTGGTGACGAATTCCCATTCGAAGTCCTTGCGCTCCCGCGAGGACGGCGCGTCGTTCTTGTCGAAGCCCTCGGGGCAGTTGGCCTTCACCCAGGCCAGGGCGGCGGCGTATTCCTCTTTGTCGTAGATCTCCAGGTCCGCGCGGCGGCGGACCTCGCTCATGTCCACCCATTCGGGCCGCAGGCCGAAGTAGTGCTGCATCACGCCGGCGTCGGTATAGCTGCCCGCGATGCCCATCGATACCGAGCCGATGCCGACGTAGCTTTTGCCCCTGATCTGCCCCAGGGCGAGCGCGCAGCGGGCGAAGCGCAGGAGCTTCTCGCGCACATCGTCCGGGATGCTCTCGTCGGGGATGTCCTGCACGTCGTGGCCGTAGATGGAGAACGCGGGCAGGCCGCGCTGGGCGTGGGCCGCCATCACCGCCGCGAGGTACACCGCGCCGGGCCTTTCGGTTCCGTTGAAGCCCCACACGGCCTTGACGGTCAGGGGGTCCACGTCCATGGTCTCGCTGCCGTAGCACCAGCAGGGCGTGACGCTCAAGGTCGCGCACACGTTCTTACCAGCGAAATGATCCGCGCAGCGTGCTGCCTCGGCGCTGCCGCCAATGGTGCAGGGCGAGAGCACGCACTTCACGGGTGTGCCGTCGGAATAGCGGCAGTTGGCCTCGATGAGGGCCTGCGCGGCGCGGGCCATCTGCCAGGTTTTGGCATCGAGGGATTCGCGCACGCCGCCCCAGCGGCCGTCGATGATGGGGCGGATGCCTATGGTCGGATAATTGTTTTGCATTTGTGGTTCTCCTTAACAATTTATATCTTGACAAAACAGGTTCGCTCTGTTATAATAAGCACGAGGGTTGGCGCTGCGTTGAACAGACGGCCTTCCTCCCCTCGTAAATTTGCTGTTTACAAGAAGTAACCGCCCGAGTTAGTCACGCTCGAGGGCGGTTACTTCTTGTTGCCACGGATGGACAGAAGATAGCCGGTTGCGACTACAAGGAAGGCCAATATGTAGACCGCGAAGTTTGCGTCCATCTGCTCACCTCCTTTCGATACACCCCAACGAATCTTGCGATTCGCCGGGGACCCCGTTAAAGGCGAGGGGAGTAACCACCGCTGCGCGCAGCGCCATGCTTATTATACAATGAATCCCCGGTAATTACAAGCGGATTCTCATTTTATCATCCCGCGAAAGCGTTCATACGCCCCTCGCCACTCCTCCATCTCTCCAGCCCATATTCTTTTACCTCCACACTCCCCCGCACAACCTCCCGCGCCTCCTTCAGCCCTTTAATCTCCCCCTGGGCGATCATCTGCGCCGCCACATTCCCCAGCACCGTGGCCTCCGCGGGGCCTGCCAAAACGGGAATGCCGCAGGCGTTTGCCGTCATTTTGCAGAGCAGCCCGTCCTTCACCCCGCCGCCGATGACGTGCAGGCAGGGGTAGCGCCTGTTCGTGCAGGTTTCAAGCTTTTCAAGGGTCGCGCGGTACTTCATCGCCAGGGATTCGTAGATGCAGCGCACGGTCTCGCCGACGGAAGCGGGCGGGGGCTGCCCCGTCTTTGTGCAATATTCCCTGATGCGTTCCGGCACATTGCCGGGGGCGGCGAACGCGGGGTCGTCCGGGTCGATGAACCGCGCGAAGGCGGGGGCCTCCAGGGCCAGGCGCTCCAGGTCGGCATAGGAGTAATTGCCGCCGTGGCGGGCCCAGTGCCTGCGGGATTCCTGGATGAGCCACAGCCCGGTGATGTTTTTCAGGAAGCGTGTTTTGCTGAAGCCCCCCTCGTTGGTCATGTTCATGGCGAAGCTGGTTTCGTTCACGATGGGCCTGTCCAGCTCCGTGCCGAACAGGCTCCACGTGCCGGAACTCAGGAACGCGAACTCTTCCCCGGCGGCGGGCGCCGCGCACACGGCCGACTGCGTATCGTGCCCGCACACGGAGATCACCGGCACGGGGCCGAGGCCCGTCTCCTCCTGTATTTCCGGCAGGAGCGTGCCCAGCGCCGTGCCTGAGGGCACAATCTCGCCGAAAAGTCCGCGCGGCAGTTCGAGCGTATCGAAAATGCGCTGCGACCACTCTCCGCTGTGAATATTCAGCAGCTGCGATGTGCGCGCGATGGAACGCTCCGCGGCCATCTCCCCGGTGAGGAAATACCCCAGCAGGTCGGGCAAAAACAGCAGCCTGCCCGCGTTTTCGAGCGCCTCTGGCCGCCGCAGCTTGAGCGCGTACAGCTGGTAGATCGTGTTGAAGGGCATGCGCTGCAAGCCGGTCTCGGCGTAGAGTTCCTCGGGCGGGATGCGCTTGTCCACCTCTTCGGCGACGCCCTGCGTGCGTCCGTCGCGATAATGCACGGGATTCTCCAGCAGGCGGCCACGCCTATCGAGGAGGCCGAAATCCACGCCCCAGGTGTCGATACCGATTGCGGTGATCTCATGCTGCGCGGCCTTCGTAAGCCCCTGCTTGATCTCGTGCAGCAGCCGCAGAATGTCCCAATGCAAGGTGCCGTTGACATGTACGGCGTCGTTGGGGAAGCGGTGCAGCTCCTCCAGGCCCAGTGCATGGCCATCCCAGCGGCCGAGCATCACCCGGCCGCCGGAAGCGCCCAAATCGATCGCTATGTAGTTTTTCATTCCCATGCTCCGCTATATCTAACGTCTATAATCTAATGTCTAACATCTAGTATCACACGTCAGCCACAACGCCCTTTTTCAGAATTACGTTCGCGTAGAGCTCGGTTTCGCCCGTGGCCACGACAGCGTAAGCTTCTTTGGCTCTGTCGTAGAACGCGAAGCGCTCCACCAGCTCCACGTGGCGGTCGCCCTCCCGGCGCAGGATGCACTTGCTGTACTCCTGCCAGACGGGCGGGCGGATGTTGGGGTCGCCGGTATCCATCAGCGCCACGGAGCACTCCACGAAGCTATCCAGGGGGAAGAATTGCAGGATGGCGTCGAGGAGCTCCGGGATGCCGTGGCCGTCGGCCCGCACGAGCCGCTTTGCCAGCGCGGCCGAGGGGAAATTCGCGTCGCCCAGGACGATTTCGTCGCCGTGGCCCATCTCGCTGAGGGTCTTCAGCAGCGCCGGGGAGAGGATCGGCGGGATATTTTTCAGCATATAATTGCCTCTTTCCAGATTTGTCTGTAGGGGCGGCATTCTTGCCGCCCGCAGACTATCCATATGCAAAAAAGTTGTAATTTATCACCGGAACGCCTTCGGCAGGTGCTTCTCGTTAAAGCGGCTCCACAGGCCGTTGACCTTGCTG
>WQTL01000187.1 GCA_009786275.1 Bacillota bacterium
CATTCTTGCCGCCCGTATGATAGAAATTGTTATCGTTATATTTCGGGCGGCAAGAATGCCGCCCCTACAGCGATACCGCAAAGGAGGCCTTCATGAAGCCTTTATATGCTTTGCTTTTATCCCTGTGCTTGCTTGCGCTGTGCGCCTGCGGGCAGGTTGCCCCCGAGGCGTATAAGCCGGTGCTGGATGATCTGCATGCGCTTTATCTATCCTATAGCACAGACAATGGATACACGGGTATTTCCGGGCTTCGCTATGCAGAAGCTATCATCGGCGCATGGCTCTACGGTCCTATTGCATTTTATGCGGTGACAGACATCAATAGCGATGGCATACCGGAGTTGCTGTTGTATCAAGAAACAGCTGAGGATATGTGTCTGCGCTCTTTGTTTACACTAAAAGACGGTGAGCCTTTTTGCGTTGAGTCTTTTCCTGCAAGATGCAGGCGCTTCGCGGCGGATGGCACGATGTATTATGTACGCGCCGTTGAACAGGAATTCGAATTGTATTCCTATAAACTGGAAGCTGGCGCGACCGAGTTTACACTACTGACTGTATATTACAACTATCGAGGCAAGTGTTCCAAATTTTTGAGCGGCTGGGAGGATGAAGTAACTATCACAGAAGAGGAATTCAACGCGGCGCTGGAGATACATAATAACCCACCCAACCCCATGAAACTTACCTTCATCCCCATAGAGCAGTAAATAGACACCCAAACCCGCCCCATGACAGGATTTTTCATTCGTTATCCGCTATAATGATCCCCATGGAAGGGAGGCGGCCAAAGTTGCACTGGATCGACGACATCCAGCAGGCCATCAACTACATCGAGAAGAACCTGCTGGAGGACATAACCGCCAGGGACGTCGCGAAGCATATCCATTCGTCGAAGGACCATTTTCAGATGATCTTCGGCGTGGTCACGGGCTTCTCCGTCGGCGAGTACATTCGGAACAGAAGGCTGTCCCTCGCGGGGCGCGAGCTGGCGGAGTGCGGGCCGAAGGTCATCGACACGGCGCTCAAATACGGCTACGAGACGCCCGAGAGCTTCACGAAGGCCTTTGCGCGGTTTCACGGCGCGACCCCGTCCGCCGTGCGTGCGCGGAAGGCGCAGCCGCGCAGCTTCCGCCGCCTCACCATCCAAATCACGATGCAAGGGGGATTCAACATGTCCGTCATCCTCGATGTGCGCGCCGTGGGCTACCTCAACAACCTGCCGGGCGACCCGCGCTCGCCCGAGAGCTTCGCATTGCCCGCCTGCATGGCCTCGCTGATGGAGCACCTGGGCGAGGACACGCGCTGGGAGACCATCCAAGCCCATGGCCGCGACTGGCAGAAACGAAAGCTCTACGACGCCATTTTGGCCGCCACGGGCATGGGCTTCGGCCTGCTCTGGTGGCACGGCGAGACCCCCGGCGAGACCTGCCCCAGCAGCTTCGACCTCACCCAGGTGAACGCGGAGCATGACGAGACCATCAAGCGCGCCTTCGCCTACATGGGCTATACATGTGAGATTATCGAGCGCACGGACGATAATTTCGAAAGCATGAAGCGGCTGATCACCGAAAGCGTCGGCGCGGGCAAACCCGTGCTGGCCTTCGGCCCCCTGGAGCCCCGCGAGGAGTGCTCCATCGTGTGCGGCTATGACGACGAGGGCGCTACGCTGTTCGGCTGGAGCCACTGGCAGTCCCGCAATCCCGCCGACACCGAATCGAACGGCATGTTCCGCGCCTCCGACTGGCACCAAAACATGTGGAAGATCGTCCTGTGCGGCGAGAAAACGCAGCCAAAGACAGACTTGCGCGAGATGATTCAACATGGGCTTGCCATCGCCACGGCGGACGGCATCAACGGCCTCTACGCGGGCCATGCCGCCTACGGCGCCTGGGCGAATTATATCGACAACCCTGCCTGGCGCAGATGCAAAAAGAAAGACCTCAAGCAAAAGTATTGGTTCCACAGCGTCCTCGTGGGCAACCACGCGGAGGCCAGGGCTTATCTCGGTGGCTTCCTTCGCGATGCGGCGGACGGCGACGCGCGTCTCATCCAGGCCGCGAATATGTATAACGAAATACACGACACCTGCTGGAAGGTCTGGGGCGCGGCGGGCGGCATGGACAAGAAAAGCGCCTGGAAAGTCCTGCGCAAAGCGAAAAAGCGCGGCGAGATCATTGCGCTGATTCGCAGGATGGAGGCACTGGACTTCGCGGCGGCGCAGGAGCTGCAAGCATTTTTGGGGGAGTAGAAAAACCTTGCATTTTCCGGCGGCCAATGCTATACTATACTCTCAAGAAACCTGAGAGGAGGCTTTGCCATGCAAGTCGTGCTCACGCAGGACGTGAAGTCCCTTGGCAAGAAGGGGGAGCTTGTCAACGTGGCCGAGGGCTACGCGCGCAATTTCCTGTTCCCGCGGAAATTGGCCGCCCCCGCCAACGCCCAGGCCATGGGCGAGCTGAAAGCCCGGGAGAACGCCGCCAAACATAAGATTGAGGTCGAAACGGCGGCAGCCAGACAGGCCGCCGCCCTGCTGGAGGGCCAGACGGTCAAGCTCATCGCCAAGGCGGGCAGCCAGGGCAGGCTGTTCGGCTCGGTGACGAGCAAGGAGGTCGCCGAGCAGCTGCACAAAAACCTCGGCGTGGAGGTGGACCGGCGCAAGATCGCCATTGAGGACATCAAGAACTACGGCACCTATCCCGCGGAGATCAAGCTCTATGAGGGGATACGGGCGAAGTTCTATGTGCTGGTGACGGGGGAATGATCACCTACGCCGACGAAATTTCCATCGAAGATTATGCCATGCTGCGCGCTTCGGCCGGGTGGCGGGCGCTCAGCCCCGGCCAAGTAAAAGCCGCGTTAAGGAACAGCGCCTTTCTGGTATCCGCGAAGGACGGCGCGCGCACCGTGGGCATGACCCGCCTGATGTCCGACGGCGGCTATTACGCCGTGGTGCTGGATGTCGTGGTGCTGCCGGAATACCAGGGGCAGGGCATCGGGCGCGGGATGATGGCCCGGGCCGTTCAACATCTCAAAGACGGCCTGCGCCCCGGCGAGCAGTGCTATACGATCCTGACCTCCGCGCCCGGGAAGGAAGGCTTCTACGAGAAAATGGGCTTCCATCAGGTGCCCAACGAGGACGAGGGCGCGGGGCTTGTGATGCGTATGGCGGGATGAAAATCGAAAAACCCCTTGACATACTCCCCATTACTGGCTATAATGTAAGTATGCAAGGGGCGGCACTGCCGGAGACGGTTAGCTCCCCAGGGTGTTTGCGAAGAAACTAACCGCTTACCATTGGTCTGGAGGAGCGGTTAGTTCTTTTTATTGGATTCATGTAGTACTATCGCAAGGCAAATCAGTATGAAACCAATCGCCAACAGCATTTCTAACATGAGCCTCACCTCCTTTCGGAGGGGAACCGGGCCGTCTCCATTCCACAGCGCCAAGGCGATTATAGCACATATTTTCGTGAGAATCAACAGGACATTTCCAGGTATTACAAATAGTTCGCAGTGTAAAGCGAGGAATAAAAATGCCCGACTATCCCCTGGACCCCCTCTCCCTCCCCTTCAGCATGGAGGCCGAGCAGGCCGTGCTGGGCTCGGTGCTCATCGACCCGGCGTGTATGTCCCTGGTGCAGGTGATCCTGCGGCCGGAGCATTTTTACCTGCCGCAGCACCGGGCCATCTTCGGCGTGATGGTGGAGATCGAGGCCGTGGGCGGCAAGATCGACCCGCTGCTGGTGTTGGACAGGCTCAAAAAGGACGAGGTCTACGACGAGACCGGCGGGCGCAACTATC
>WQTL01000188.1 GCA_009786275.1 Bacillota bacterium
TGGGTCTTGATCTTCGGCATGTCTGTCGTTTCCTCCTGTTTATCTTCTTTACTTGCTTGGTTTGTCTTTCGGCGTCAGGAACATCAGCACCTGCCGGCCCTCCAGCTTCGAGGCGCGCTCCACGGTGCTCACCTCGGCGCACAGCCCGGCGAATTCCCGCATGCGGTCGTGGGCCAGGTTCGAGTGCGCCATCTCGCGCCCGCGCAGCTTGATGAACACCTTCACCTTGTGGCCGTCCTCCAAAAAGCGCAGCGCGTGGCCGACCTTAAACTCCAGGTCGTGCGCGGCGATGCCCACGGAGATCTCGATGGCCTTCATCTCCGCCATGCGCTGGTTCTTGCGGGCCTCTTTTTCCCGCCGCGATTGCTCGAAGCGGTACTTGCCGTAGTCCATGATCTTCACCACGGGCGGGCGGGCCTGCGGGGCGATTTTCACAAGGTCCAGATTGCGGCTTTCGGCCAGGCGCAGGGCCTGCAAGGATGACATGATGCCCAGCTGCTCGCCGGTGTCGGACACCACGCGCACCTCTTTATCGCGTATGGCGTCGTTGATCTGCTGCTGTTGTTCCTTTGGAGTGCTGATAATCTAACACCTCCTGTTTGATTGCAACAAAAAACGCGGGCGGGATTTCACCGCGCGCGTCAACAGCATACCGGAGCCAAGGCTCTGCCTGCGTATTGACCCGCGGCGAACGGAATCCCCGAAGGTGGGGGCGCGAAGCCCCGCTTTGTTTGCCGAAACAGTATAACAGAGTATCGCGGGTTTGTCAAGAAAATTTTTTTCGCATAGGATACAGCAGGGAGATTCGATCCTGAATATAGAAATAAAGGAGTTTGAAAAAATGGACGGTAACTTCCCTCTGGCGCCCGTGACCCATGGGGTGGAGGAGCGTACGGAAGGGGACCTGGCCACGAGAATCTTTCAGCGCACGGACTGGTATGTCACGAGCCCCTTCGGCCGGAGGAAGCACCCGGTCACCGGCGAGGTAAAACTCCACAAGGGAACGGACTATGGCACGCGTTCACAAAAATGGCCGCAGTACGCGGCGGACAAAGGCACCGTGACGCAGGCCGGCAGGTCGTCGGACGGGGCGCTGTACTGCTGGGTGCAATACCCCGCGGCGGGCATCAGATGCCTGCACTACCACCTGGACAGCGTGCGCGTAAAAGCGGGGCAGGCCGTGGACACCCATACGGTCCTGGGCTATACGGGCGCGACGGGGAACGCCACGGGGATTCACCTGCACCTGGGGCTGCAGCGCCTGGCGAACCCCGGCGTCTACGCCGATCCGCATCCCTATGTGTTCGCGCCCGCCGCCAACCCGATCAAGGCGGGCGACAGGGTGCGCGTGAAGCAGGGCGCGAAAACCTATACGGGCGGCAAGCTCGCGTCGTTTGTGTATTCGACGGTCTACAAGGTGATGCAAATTTCAGGCGACAGGGCCGTCATCGGGCTGGGCAAGGCTGTCACCGCCGCGGTGAGGATAGCCGATTTGACAAAGGCGTGACAATATTTATGTAGAGACGCACGGCAGTGCGTCTCCAATCCAAAAATCTAAAGCAATGTTTTTATGGAGACGCACTGCCGTGCGTCTCTACAGCCCGGCTATTTTTCGCCCTCGCCCGCGCGCCGATAGGGCCTCTTCTCGTCCGTCAGCCCGGCGAGGTAATCCATGCTGGTGCCCAGCGCAACGGCAATGAGCCTGCACTGCGTGAAGGACATCCATCGCTTGCCGTTTTCAATTTTCGAATAATCACTCTGATCAATTCCGGTCAGCATTTGCATTTTGATCTGCGTAAAGCCCTTTTCTTTTCTGAGCTCCTTGATCCGGCTCATTTGCATCACCCTGAATAATTATGTCATATTGACCTATTGACTTCATGGAGATATTGACCTATAATTATGCTGAGGTGATGAAGCCATGGAACTTATTTTAATCCCCGGCAACGAAGGCCGGGACTGCCCCGGCAACTGGGAAGAATGCGACGAATGCGATTACCTGATGTGCTGCACGAATCACAACGGCCTGTGCGAAAATTGTTTTGCGGAGAATGGCGGCTGCCCGGAAAAAATTCTTGACATCCCCCCGGGAATCTGTTACACTTAACAAAAGCTAATGCAGAAATAGGAGGTGTTTGTCAATGTTTAGCGTGCTCTTTTCGTCGCTGTTGTGGCCCCTTCTCGCCGCGCTCGGCGGGCTCATATCCGCCCTGCTGGTCAACGCTTTCAACCTCAATCTGTGAGACACACGACCACACGCCCCGCTCCCCGCACGCAAACGGGGGGCGGGCGTTGCTATTTGAAAAATATTACTTGACTTTTCCCGCGGAATGTGCTATAGTCACTCCAGAACAAAGCACAAACAGGGAGGTGCAGTCAATGGTTATCGGTTCGTTCATGCTTTCGGCGCTTTCGTTCCTGTTCGGGATTCTGGGGATCGGGACAATCTACCCCGCCATCGCGAACACCATCTTCGGCTGGTTCAGCAAGTAAGACACGCCCTGCCGCCCGCTTCCCGCGTATCACGGGGGGCGGGCTTTTTTGCCTGAAAAAATGTCAAAGAAAAACCTTGTTTCCCGCGAAACGTTGTGATATAATACATTTAACGCAAGCGAATATGCGAAAAGGAGCGGTGCGCATGGCGACCTATTGCCCCAACCCCAGCTGCGGATATAAGCTGAAGCTGACAGACTGGAAGCCCAACTGCCCGAAATGCGGCACGAACATCCTCTATTACAAGATGGAGGAGCGCCTGCTGGAGGAGGCCGACCGGGTGGAGACCGCCAACGCCGCCTTCCAGAAGAAGGCCGACCGCGCCAAGGCCGCGGTGATCGGCAGCAACTGGGCTATCGCCCGGCTGGTGCTGCTGGTGCTCCCCCTGGTCACGCTGTTTTTCCCCCTGGGCCGCGTGGAAATGCGCATCCCCTTCGTGGAAAAGGCCGAGAACCTCAACGCCATCAGCATCGTCATGGCGCTGACGAGGTTGGATTTCGACGCGCTGATGGGCGCGCTGGGCAACGCCGCCCTGAAGGGGGCCTTCCTGTGGTACGCTCTCGCCATCGTGGGCTTCGCCCTGGTGATCCTGGCGATCCTGGCGGGCCTTGTCACCTGCTGGCTGGCCCGCAGCCCCGGCGGCTTTAAGCGCGCGGTTGCTTTCTTCGTCATGGGGATGGGCGGCACGGCCCTGGGCGCGGCCTCCCTGCTGCAGTTCGGCACGAAGCTCTCGCCCGTGATGCCCGGCGCGCTCACCACCGGCATCACCTGGTACGGCACGGGCGCGGTGGCGTTTTCCTTCCTGCTGATTTTCGCCGTCAACATCTACATCAAGGCCACCGGGGATATCCCCGTGGCGCACAAGCAGTGCTACATCAGCGGCTTCCCCGAGGAGGAGGTCTACGCCAACCTGGAAAAGGGCATCACCCTGGAGGATATGCGCAGGGCAAGGGACGAGGCGGCGGCAAAAGAAAAAGAGGAATTGGTGCCGGCGTAAACAGCTGTAGGGGCGGCATTCTTGCCGCCCGGAATTATAATTTTGCCCTTTGTGTGCGGGCGGCAAGAATGCCGCCCCTGCAAATTTGCGAATAATCCTTCCCTCCCCGCAAACCATAGCGTGGGAGGGATTTTTCATTTTGTTTACCCAAGACTTCGACGAAAACCGCGACAGCCTGCGCGCGCTCCTGCGCGTGGACAGCAGCTTCGACATGCTCACCCGGGCGGTGCTGATGAACGGCAAGCGGGGCGAGCTCTATTACGTGGACGGCATGGTGAAGGACGGGACCCTCGACAAAATCCTGGAGCTGCTGCTGCA
>WQTL01000189.1 GCA_009786275.1 Bacillota bacterium
GTGGCGGGCGTACCCGTTGGGGGCGGCGCTTTCACGGTGATGGCCGGGCCCTGCTCGGTGGAATCCCGCGAGCAGCTGTGCGAGGTGGCCGAGGCCGTGAAGGCCGCCGGGGCGCAGATCCTGCGGGGCGGGGCGTTCAAGCCGCGCACGTCGCCCTACGCCTTCCAGGGCATGCGGGAAAGCGGCATCGAGCTGCTGCTGGAGGCCAAACGGCGCACGGACCTGCCCATCGTGACGGAAATCATGGACATCTCCCACCTGGACGCCTTCGCCGAGGTGGACTGCATCCAGGTGGGCGCGCGCAACATGCAGAACTTCGAGCTGCTCAAGGAGCTGGGCCGCTGCGATAAGCCCATCCTGCTCAAGCGCGGGCTGTCCAGCACCATCCAGGAGTGGCTCATGAGCGCGGAGTATGTCATGGCCGGCGGCAACGGCAGCGTGATTCTCTGCGAGCGCGGCATCCGCACCTTCGAGACCGCCACGCGCAACACCCTGGATATCTCCGCCGTGCCCGTGGTGAAGGAGCTCTCGCACCTGCCGGTGATTGTCGACCCCAGCCACGCCACGGGGGTCGCGCGCTATGTGCGGCCCCTGGCCGTGGCGGCGGCGGCCGTGGGCGCGGACGGCGTGATGATCGAGGTGCACAACGATCCCGCCAAGGCCATGTGCGACGGCCCGCAGTCGCTGACGCCGGCGCAGTTCGGGGAGGCCATGGCGGCGATGGGCGCGGTGCTGGCGGCGAGGAGGCAGCCATGAGGCGCGTCTATACTTCCAACGAGACGCTGAGCCTGGTGGAATACCAACCCTGTGACGACCGCGCGCTGTACGACTGCTGGCTCGACCCGGAAGTCCAAAAGGGCTACAACGGCTTTGTGCCCGCCGACAGCTTCGAGGCATTTCAGCAGGGAAACCAGAAGCGCCTTGAGGACTATATCAACGGGGAGACGAGGGAGCTCTTTTTCGCCATGATCCGCTGCAACCGCACGGGCGAGCTCGTCGGGGCCCTGGGGATTTCCCCGCCGCCAACCGAGGCCGATCTCTCCATACGTATTTTCGCGCCGTATCGCAGGCAGGGCTATGGCGCCTCTGCCTTCGCGCTGGCGGCGGAATACGCGACGGAAGTTTTGCAGATCAAAGAGCTGCATGCCGGGGCGTACCCCGACAATATCGGCAGCCAAAAGATGCTGGAGCGCTGCGGCTTTGTGCCGGTGGCCCCATGCCCGCCGGAAAAACACTACCTCACGGGCGAGAATGTGATTCAGATGGACTATGTCTATTCCCCCAATTGAGCGCTTTTATGCGGAGACGCACTGCCGTGCGTCTCTACACCCACGATAATTTTTGTTTTTTAGTGTAGAGACGCATGTCAATGCGTCTCCGCAAGAAAGGGTTTGATGACCATGACCACCGTCCATATCCCCCTTGGCCCGCGCGCCTACGACATGCACATCGGCGCAGGGCTGCTGGAAAAATCCGGGGCGCTCATCGCCGAAACGCTGCGCCCGACAAGGGTTTTACTTGTCACGGACAGCAATGTTGCGAAATATCAGCATTGTAGTTCAGCGGTGCAAAGCCTTGAAGCGCAAGGGATTGCGTGCAACACCTTCACCTTCCCCGCAGGGGAGGCAAGCAAATCCCTTTACACTTACGGGAAGATTTTGGACGCCTGCACAGGTTTTACGCTTAACAGCGGTGACGCACTGATTGCCCTGGGCGGCGGCGTCACGGGCGACCTGACGGGCTTCGCGGCGGCCACGTACCGCAGGGGGATCGCGTTCGTACAGATGCCGACCACGTTGCTGGCGGCGGTGGATTCCTCCGTGGGCGGCAAAACCGGGGTGAACCTGAACGCGGGGAAAAACCTTGCCGGGGCGTTCTGGCAGCCGCGGCTGGTGATCACAGACCCGGAGACGTTCGAGACGCTGCCGCCGGCGGAATACGCGAACGGCGTGGCCGAGTGCCTGAAGCACGGGGTGCTGTTCGACGAGGGGCTCTTCGCGGCCCTGGAGGGCGGCGGGCCGGTGAGCGAGGCGCAAATCGCGCGCAATGTGGAGCTCAAGCGCGGAGCGGTCATAGGCGACGAGCGCGATACGGGAAAACGCCGCAAACTGAACCTGGGGCACACGCTGGGGCACGCCATCGAGCAGACGAGCGGCTATACGATCCCCCATGGCGCCGCGATAGGGCTGGGCATGCTCATGATGGCGCGGGTGTTCTGCCCGGCGATAGAGGACAGGCTGCGCGCCGCGTTGGAGAAGAACCATCTGCCGACGCAGTGCGAATTCACCGCACGGGAATTGTTCTCCGCGTTGGAGCAGGACAAAAAGCGCGCGGGCGGGGACATCACCGTCGTGGCGCCGCTAAAGATCGGGCGCTGCGAGCTGCGCACGCTGCCCATGGAGGCGTTCCAGCGCCTGCTGGAGGAAAGGCTTTGACCGTCATATTACAACCGGGCACGCTGACAGGCGAGATCGCCGCCATGCCCTCGAAATCCGACCTGCACAGGCTGATGCTCGCGGCGCGGCTGGCGGGGGCGGACATCGATGCGCTGCCGGCGATCTCGGAAGATATCGCCGCAACGAAAGCATGCCTTTATTCAATGCACAATGCACAGATGCACACCGTGCCTTGCACGGAATACAATTGCCGCGAATCCGGCTCGACGTTGCGTTTCTTACTGCCGGTGATAGCAGCGCTGGGCAGGGAGGCCACGTTCACAGGCGAGGGCCGCCTGCCTGAACGCCCCATGCAGCCGCTGGTGGATTTATTGCGGGCGCAGGGCTGCACAATCGACCGCGAAACGCTGCCCATCACGATTTCCGGGAAGCTGCAGCCGGGGAAGTTCGCGTTAGCGGGGGACGTCAGCTCGCAGTTCGTGACGGGGCTGCTGTTCGCGCTGCCGCTGTTGGAGGCCGCGAGCGAAATCACGCTGACCTCACCGCTGGAATCCCGGGGCTACGCGGACATGACCCTGCGCACGCTGCGGAAATTCGGCATTATCATAAAGGAAACCGCAACGGGCTTCAAAATCCCCGCGCCGCAGCGCTACCTGCCTCCTGATTCCTTCCCCCTGTCTCCTGAATCGGATTGGTCGAACGCGGCGTTCTGGCTGGCGGCAAACGCCCTGGGGAGCGACGTGCGCGTGACCGGCCTGGACGAGGCCTCCGCGCAGCCGGACCGCGCGATCGCGCGTTATCTGCCAACTGTCGCTGCCAATCAAAAATTGGCAGCCGTCAACCGGTCAACTGCGTTGGATGCCTCGCAGTGCCCCGACCTGGTGCCGATCATGGCCGTGGTTATGGCGCTCACGCCGGGCCGGCATGAAATCACGAACGCCGCGCGGCTGCGCATCAAGGAGAGCGACCGCCTGCACGCCATGGCGGTGAACCTGAACGCGCTGGGCGCGGAGGTGACGGAGCTGCCGGACGGCCTGGTCATTCGCGGCAAGCCTAAGCTGCGGGGCGGCGAGGCCGACAGCTTCGGCGACCACCGCATCGCCATGGCCCTGGCGATCACCGCATTGAAATGCGAAGGCCCCGTCACGCTGCGCGGAGCCGAGGCCGTGCGCAAATCCTACCCGGCCTTTTGGGAGGACTATTTTAAAATGAGAAATGAGGTGAGCACATGAGTTCTGTTTTCGGCGAAAACATTAAATTTTCGGTGTTCGGGCAATCGCATTCCGAGGGCATAGGCGTGGTGATTGACGGCCTGCCGGCTGGCGAAAGCATTGATATGCAAAGGGTTGCGGACTTCATGGCCCGGCGCGCCCCGGGCCGCAACCCAGGCGATACCCCCCGCCGCGAAGCCGA
>WQTL01000190.1 GCA_009786275.1 Bacillota bacterium
GGAGCGGACGGGGCTGCGGCATGGACCGGGTTATCCCGAGTACGCAAGGCCCATGGTACGGATCGGCCAATCCGCCGATAAGATTTTGCTTGCATTTGCTGCAAGGCTGTGGTATACTTCATACCGTTACATTGAGAGGGCGACTGCTGCGGCCTGCTTCCGACAGGCCGGGAACAGCGGTCGCTTCGCTTTGGGCGGGGCGCGGGCGGTGGGCGGCAAAAAAATCTCTCCTTTCAAAAAAGTTCTTGACAAGCGCTGTTCGCCCTGATATAATAGCAGTAATGACAGGTGATATTACAGCGCTCAATACTATACCTGCCGAGAAGGGCAAAATCAGAACCTTGAAAACAAAAAATTTTTTTACAGGAGACAGGATGAGGAAGTTGGATCCCAACGAGGTGTTTGCCAAGTGCGCCTTGATGGAATGGAAGGAATGTGCCAGCCCCGCCGAGCTCGAGGAGTTCGAGCGGTGGAGCGCATGGTTATCCGCAGAGAATAAAAAAGCAGCCCGGCGTGAGTATCGCTACCGGGGGCATATCGATAAGTACTGCGACATCACGCTGGCTGACGGTGATGGCGAGGACGAGGAAGATTACCTTGACGAGAAGCGGCTGGCGCGGCTGGGGTATGAGTCCGACTTGCTGGAGGATTACCTTTCAACCAGCCCGGAATCCATCCATGAGCTAATCAGCGACGCAGCAATCAGCGCTGCTGTGAAGCGCTGCACGCTCCGGCAAAAGGAGGCCCTGCACTGCTGTTTGATCCCAAGAATAAAAACGGCGGACGTTGCCCTCATCTTGGGCACGTCCGACCGAAATGTATTGAAGCTGCTGGCTACAGCCAGAAAAAATATTTTGAATGAGATTGGAGAAACGAAATGACCAACGAGATTTTCAGCAACGCCCATGCGTCCTGGGTACGTTACGACAATTACGAACTGCGCACGGACAGTTCGCGTGACACGTACATCGTCCCGGCTCCCAACGCCAAGGCGATAATCTACAACCCGGTGGATCAAGTCCGCGACATGGCTATCGAGGCGCTGAACCTTGGCCGCGAAATGGATTCATGTGAGGATGATGCCACGGAAACGACGAGGCGAATACTCCGCTTTGTGCAGAAGTACGGCTTCCTCGGCGTGATGATGGATGTGCCGATAAACGATAATTTTTTTGCGGAAGAAGAGACCCACTTCATCCCCAATCCGTTTTTCCCGATTGACGAGAAGATGGATACGCAGGAGTACATAGCGAGGTTTTTCCCCTTCGAGGAGACTGTGCCGGAGTTGGAGCAGACCGATGCGTCCATCTCCGCCTACGCCGGGCGCAAGCCGATCTATGAGTACGTTTTCTCCGGCGCGTACAGCGAGTGGCTGATGTTTTACGTGAGCTACTTCCAGAATATCTTCAAGCTGTTCGACGCCTGCATGAAGTACGTGGACGAGCCGCATCTGTTCCGCGCGCTGGCGCTGCGCACCGGCATCCTGCAATTCTCGGAACACAAGCTGCGTTACAGCATCGCCGCTGCCGGGCAGCCGGTCATGCGCTGGGAGTTCGCCTCGCTGAAAGCCGTGATGGATTTCTTCGTTGTCAATTGCATCACCGATCCCGCGCAACCGGTCCGCCAGTGCAAACACTGCGGGAAGATTTTTTACCGCGAGGATTTGAGGATGGAGTTCTGTTCCCCGCAGTGCAGGAACAGGTTCAATGTGTATAAGTCAAGGGGGAAGAAAGAGGATTCCACTATACGGTGAATCTCTGGAGACTTTTTTACTTGGTGTTGCATTTCCTTTGCCGGTGTGCTATCATGATAATGGAACAGCAATAGCAAAAGGGGGCATGTCATTGCGCAGCCAAGAAAAACACTATAGCTTTTTCGGCAATCTCGTTTTCATGTGGCGCACGCACTGGCACTTCGACAAGTTCTTTTTGGCCCTGCCCGCCATGCAGGTGCCATTGAATGTTGGAGCGTCGTTGCAGGGACTGCTGCTGCCCATGCTCGTGCTGGACGGCCTGACCCGGCGCGATAACCTCGCGGTCATGCTTGCGCAAATTGCCGCCTGCACCGTGTTGCTGACGGTATTCAAGGCCTGCGACGAAAAGGTTGCCTCCGTGCTGAGTGAACGCGCGTGGAAGTTCTACTGCCTGTTCGGCTTCACGCAGGTTACCGCGAAGAAGATGGACATGGACTACCAACTGTATTCCTCGCCCAAGGGCAAGGTTGCAGCACAAAAAGCCATGCGGGCTGTGAGCAATAATATCCATAGCAGCATTGTCTCGTTGTTCATCAAGCTCAAGGACGTGGTAATGAACCTATTGGGTTTCGCCTCTTTCGCCGCAATTCTTTCCACGCTCAACCCTTGGATCATTCTCTTCCTGCTGCTGTCCTATATCTTCGACGGCGTTGTGGCCTTGCTTGTCGAACGCTGGCGGCACAAAATGCGCGACGTGGAGGCGGCGATCTGGCGCAAGTCGCGCTATCTCTCCCAGCGCACAAGCCTGGCCATGTACGCCAAGGACATTCGCATCTATAGCCTTACCGGTTGGCTGCAAGCTCTGCGGGAGGCCGTGCTCAAAGAGGAGCTAAGTCTCAACGGCAAGCAGGAACGCCGCAGCATGTTGCAATTGATTCTGGCGGGCGTACTGGTGTTCGTGCGTGACGGCCTGGCCTACGCCTATCTCATCTCCCGTATGCTTGGCGACCCGGACATGAGCATCGGCATGTTCTCGCTTTATTTTGGGGCCATTGCGGGCTTTGGCAATTGGCTGTATAGCCTGGTGGAGGGTGCGCAGTCGTTGGTGAGCGCGAACAACTTCGTTAAAGACTATCGCACGTTCATGAATATGGACAGGCCCATGGATATACCAAGCGGCGAGGCGACGAAACCTGCGCATGATCTCACACCGCCCCACGGCATTCGCCTCGAGCACGTGAGTTTTACCTATCCCGAAAGCGACAAGGTCATACTCGACGACATCAGCCTGGAGATCAAGGCGGGGGAGAACCTGGCCCTGGTGGGCGTCAATGGCGCGGGCAAAACAACGCTTGTCAAGCTCATTTGTGGCTTGCTGCACCCCACCGCCGGGGAGATCTACCTGGATGGTATCAACATCACGGACTTCGACCGCGACGAACACTACCGGCGCTTTGGGGCGGTGTTCCAGGATGTCTGCGTCATGCCCGTCAGCGTCGCGCAGAACATCGTATATGAGCATGATATTTCGCAAGCGCAGGAGCGGCGCTTGTGGGCAGCGCTGGAACAGGCTGATTTTGCCGAGCGTGTGCGTGCGTTGCCTAAAGGCATTCACTCCATGATGATGAAGCAGTTCAACGAAGGAGGCGTAGAATTTTCCGGCGGGGAGATGCAGAAGCTGCTGCTGGCCCGCGCGCTGTACCGGGACGCGCCCATTTTAATATTGGACGAGCCCACCGCCGCGCTTGACCCCATTGCCGAAAACGCGCTGTACCTAAAATACCATTCATTGACCGAGGGCAAGACTTCGATATACATCTCCCACCGGCTGAGCTCCACAAGATTTTGCGACAGGATCGTCCTGCTGGATGGCGCGAAGCTGGCTGAAACCGGCAGCCATGACGAACTTATGTCCTTGGGCGGTAAATATGCCGAGATGTACGAAGTGTCCAGCAAGTACTATCGCGAAGGGGGTGCGCAAGATGAGTGAGCGAAAGATTGATGAGCAAAAGCTCAGCGCGCGCCAGCACTATGAAGTAGACCTGTTCTAAAACCCTAGTTCATAGTTATACAGCCCGCAGACAAGAGAAAAGCGAAGCAGGTGCCTGCGTTGCTTGTTGCGATAGCG
>WQTL01000191.1 GCA_009786275.1 Bacillota bacterium
CTGGCTGCTGGGACGGCACCGCCTGATCTGCGGCGACAGCACCCTGCCCGAAACCTACGCCGCGCTGATGGACGGCAGGGCCGCCAACCTCGTCGTGACCGACCCGCCCTACAATGTGAACTACGAGGGCAGCGCGGGGAGAATCAAGAACGACAACATGGACGGCGGCAAGTTCTATGAGTTCCTGCTGGCGGCGTTCCGGGGTATGGAGGCGGTGATGGCCAGCGACGCCAGCATCTACGTGTTCCACGCCGACACTGAGGGACTGAACTTCCGCAGGGCTTTCGCCGACGCGGGCTTCTACCTTTCCGGCACGTGTATCTGGAAAAAGCAGTCGCTGGTGCTGGGCCGCTCGCCGTACCAGTGGCAGCACGAACCCGTGCTGTTTGGCTGGAAGAAAAAAGGCAAACACGCCTGGTACTCCGACCGCAAGCAGTCGACCATCTGGGAGTTCGACAAGCCCCGCAAGAACGGCGACCACCCCACGATGAAGCCGATCCCGCTGATGGCTTACCCCATCCTCAAGCAGACTGGCGCCCGTTATATCGTGCGCCGCCTTACTCCTCGCGAGTGCGCCAAGCTGCAGGGCTTCCCCCCGGACTGGTGCGCGGGCCTCGCTACCCCGGAGCCCACGGAGGAGGACATTGCCTTTTGGGCTGGGGTGTTCGAAACCCACCGGCGCATCATGGGGAAAAGCTCGAAGCCAAAATCGCGCAGCCAGATCGTCAAATGGCTGGGCTACTCGCCCATCGCCATGGCGAAGAACGCCGTGGGCCTGGCCCTTGCCACCGAGGAATACGGCGCGGCCTTTTTCGCCAATGGGGCCAACCCCGGCGGCGTCCTCGAACACCCTGGCGTGATCAAGGACGTGCAGCGGGTGAAAGAAAGCTGGAACGCGGGCTACCAGGGCAGCGGCAACGCCCACAAAATTGCCCTGCTCGAGGACGGCATGAAGTTCCACGCCATCGGGATACCCCCAGAACAGGCGCAGTTTTTGGAGACCCGGAAGTTCCAGATCAACGAGATCGCCCGGATTTTTCGCATCCCCCCGCACCTGATCGGCGACCTGGAGAAGGCCACCTTTTCGAACATTGAGCACCAGAGCTTGGAGTTCGTGAAGTACACATTGGACCCTTGGGTTGTTCGCTGGGAGCAGTCCCTTATGCAGATGCTCCTGCTGCCCATGGAAAAGCAGGAGTATTTCATCAAATTCAACCTCGACGGCCTTTTGCGCGGTGATACCAAAAGCCGCAACGACAGCTACGCCACCGGGCGGCAAAACGGCTGGCTGTCGGCCAACGACATCCGCGAGCTGGAGGACATGAATCGTATTCCTGAAGAAGAAGGCGGTGACGCCTATCTGGTGAACGGAAACATGATCTCCATCACCACCGCCATGCAACAGACAGGAGGGAGGCGAACAGGCGATGCACCAACAGAAGAATGACCGCTGCCCGAAGTGTGGCGCGGAACTGGTGGTCGGGCGGTTCCCCATCGGCTACGCCGTGGCCTGCCCGAAGGCCGAGTGCCGTGGCAGCGGCGACGATCTCATTTACCATCTGACCCCGGAAGCCGCAGAAAAATTCTACAGAACTGGAGGCAAGAAAAATTGAATAGACCCTTCTGGAATTGGACGCGGGTCGACAACGGTAGCCGCGTCCTTTCCATTGACGGCATCATTGCCGAGGAAAGTTGGTTCGGCGATGACGTGACCCCCGCCGCCTTCCGCGCCGAGCTCTTCTCTGGCGAGGGCGATGTCACGCTGTGGCTGAACTCGCCGGGCGGCGACTGCATCGCGGCGAGCCAGATCTACGCCATGCTGATGGACTACCCCGGCAACGTCACCGTCAAGGTCGACGGCCTGGCTGCCAGCGCCGCGTCGGTGATCGCCATGGCGGGCACGAAGGTGCTGATGGCCCCTACCGCCATGATGATGGTGCATAATCCCCTGACAGTCGCCATCGGCGACAGCGAGGAAATGCGCCGCGCCATTGACATGCTTTCGGAGGTCAAAGAGAGCATCATCAACGCCTATGAGCTTCGCACCGGGCTGTCGCGCGCCAAGCTCTCGCACCTCATGGACGGCGAGACTTGGATGAACGCCAAGAAAGCCATAGAGCTCGGCTTCGCGGACGGCCTGCTGGAGGACGAGAAGCGGGCGGCTCCCGCCGAGACTTTCGCGTTTTCCCGGCGCGCCGTCACCAACTGCCTGCTGGATAAGGTTCGGCCCAAACAGCCCGGCGTCGCCGCCGACGCTTTAACCCAACGCTTGAATTTAATTTCACATTGAAAAGGAGATGCACCAAAATGAGCAAAATTCTCGAATTGCGCGAAAAGCGCGCCCGGCTGTGGGAAACGGCCAAGAACTTTCTGGATTCCAAGCGCGGGGCCGACGGCCTCGTCAGCGCCGAGGACGCCGCCTCCTACGACAAGATGGAGGCCGACATGGTGGCCCTGGGCAAGGAAATCGAACGGCTGGAGCGCCAGGCCGCCCACGACCTCGAATTGGGCAAGGCCACCAGCGCGCCCCTCACCGGCACCCCCGGCGCGGGCGGCGAGTCCGAAAAGACAGGCCGGGCCAGCGCGGAATACAAAAAGGCGTTCTGGAACATGCTGCGCACCCGCGCCAACGAGGGCCTGGACCCCGTGGTCAAGAACGCCCTGCGCATCGGCAGCGACCCTGAAGGCGGCTACCTCGTCCCCGACGAGTTCGAGCGCCGCCTGGTCGAGGCTTTGGAAGAGGAGAACATCATCCGGCAGCTTGCCACCGTGATCAGCACCGCCAGCGGGGACCGAAAGATTCCCGTGGTGGCCAGCAAGGGCGAGGCTTCGTGGCTGGAGGAAGGCCAGGCGATCCCCGAAAGCGACGACAGCTTTGGTCAAGTGACCATCGGCGCGTTCAAGCTGGGGACCCTCATCAAAATGAGCGAGGAGCTTCTCAACGACAGCGCCTTCAGCCTGGAGTCCTACATCGTGCGCGAGTTTGCCCGGCGCACCGGCGCGCGGGAGGAGGAGGCATTCCTCGTCGGCGACGGCACCAACAAGCCCACCGGCATCCTCGCGGCCACGGGTGGGGCGCAGTTGGGCGTGACCACGGCGAACGCCGCGAAGCTCAACCTTGACGAGGTGATCGACCTCTTCTACAGCCTGAAGGCCCCCTACCGCCGCAACTCGGCCTTCCTGATGAACGACAGCACGGTCAAGGAAATCCGCAAGCTGAAGGACAACAACGGCGTCTACCTCTGGGCACCGTCCATCAAAGAGGGTACCCCCGACACCATCCTGAACCGCCCGCTGTACACCAGCGCCTTCATGCCCAGCATCGCGGCTGCGGCCAAGACCGTCCTGTTCGGCGACTTTGCCTACTATTGGGTGGCCGACCGCCAGGGCCGCATGTTCCGGCGCTTGAACGAACTCTTCGCCGTGACGGGGCAGGTCGGCTTCATCGCCACGCAGCGCGTGGACGGCAAGCTGATTCTCCCGGAGGCGGTGAAGGTCCTCCAGCAAAAGGCGGCGTAGCATGAAAAAGCCTGAACTGGCCGTGCTTTTACTCTCGCGGGTAAAAGCGAACCTGATCCTCGAACACGACCAGGATGACGAACTGCTGCTCGGATTTATCCGGGCGGCAGTTTCATATGCGGAGAGCTATCAGCACCGCCCGGCTGGACACTACAGCAAAAATGTCCTGCCGCCCACGACCGAGCAGGCCGTGGTTATGCTGTCGTCGCACTTTTACGAGTCCCGCGACGGCAGCACGGCGGGGTTCTTCGGGGACAACGTGCAGGCTGGAAAGCAGTCGTTTGATACTGTCAACATGCTTTTGCGGC
>WQTL01000192.1 GCA_009786275.1 Bacillota bacterium
CACCTCGGGGCGCACGGGGTCGATCATGCCGCACAGGCCGATGAAGCAGAGCTCCTGCTCCAGGGCCGCGGGCTCGCAGCTTTCGGGCATGGCCTCGTATTCTCTGCCCGCCGCCATGAGCACCCGCAGCGCCTGCCCCGCCATGCGCGCGTTCTCGGCCAGAATCGCGTCCCTCAATTCCTGCGTGAGGGGCTTGACGCCCTCGTCTGTCAGCGCGTGGGTGCACCTTTGCAGCACCTCGTCGGGCGCGCCCTTGGTGTACTGCATATACGCGCAGCCGTTTCTGTGTATGGTGCTCATCATCTTGCGCATGGAATCGAAGGGGGCCTCGCCCGCGCGGGGGCTTTCGGCCTCCAGGCTGTCCTTGAGGAGCTCCAGGGATTTCGCGTAGTTGATCAGGGCGACCTCCGTGGGCTCGCCGACGGTTTCGCCGTTCGGGAGGAAGGAGGCGTCGGTGCACAGGGCCATGGCCCGGGCCAGCAGGGCCTTGTCGGGGCCGAAGCTTTCCACCACGGTCATTTTGTTCTGCGTGAGGGTGCCGGTCTTGTCGCTGCAGATGATCTGCGCGCAGCCCAGGGTCTCCACGGCGGTGAGCTTGCGGATAATCGCGCGCTTTTTTGAAAGATTCGTCACGCCGATGGACAGCACGATGGTCACCACGGCCACGAGCCCCTCGGGGATGGCGGCCACGGCCAGGCTTACGGCGATCATGAAGAAGCCCAGCACATGCTCAAAGTCGATCTGCCCCTCCGGGCGCAGCAGCTCAGAAATCACGGAGAAGCCGAACATGAATACGCACACGCCCAGCACCAGCCAGGTTAAAATTTTACTCAGCTGCTTGAGCTTGATCTGCAGGGGGGTCAGGCCCTCCTCGGCCTTCTCCAGGGCCTCTGCGATGCGGCCCATCTCGGTATCCATGCCCGCGGCGGTCACCACGGCGCGGCCCCGGCCGTAGGCCACGGCGGAGCCCATGTAGACCATGTTCTTGCGGTCGCCCAGGGCGACCTCCCGCGCTTCGAGCCTGTCCGCCCGCTTGGTGACGGGCACGCTTTCGCCGGTGAGGGCGGCCTCCTCGATCTGCAGGCTGGCGCACTCGAACAGGCGGGCGTCGGCGGGCACGGCGTCGCCGGCCTCCAGGAGGATCACGTCGCCCACGGCCAGGTCCTCGCTCTTCACCGTGACGATGCCGCCGTCCCGCAGCGTCTTCGAGGTCGCCGCCGACATGGCCTGCAGCGCCGCGATGGCGGCCTCGGCCTTGCTTTCCTGGTAGACGCCCAGCACCGCGTTGATGAGCACCACGCTCAGGATGATGATCACGTCGGAGGGGAACTCCTTTTCCGCCGCGGCCAGCACCGCCGAAATGGCCGCCGCCGCCAGCAGGATGAGGATCATCGGGTCGAGCATCTGCTGGAAAAAGCGCTTGGCCAGGGAATCCTTTTTGCCCTCGCGCAGCTTGTTTTTGCCATTGCGTTCCAGCCGCGCGGCGGCCTCCTGCGCCGAAAGGCCCGAGGGCCCGCTGCGTACCTCGCGGAAAACGTCCGTTATGGTTTCAAGATGATGCTGCATGCTTGTCCCTTTCGTGAATAGATTCTTTTTTTATTATACAGGGAAGGGGAAAAAATAGCAAGAAAATTTTTACGGGAAAGAATCCTGCCGCGTTAGAGGGGTAACGCAGCCCGTCATTGCCAGGACGCCCGCGGCATGATATACTTGATAAAAATTAATTGAGGGAGTACTGTCATGGCATTCAACATCGGCGGAAACATCAAGAAGCTGCGCGCCGAAAAAGGCGTTACGCAGGAGCAGCTGGCGCAGGCGCTTTCGATCACCTGCCAGTCGGTGAGCAAATGGGAGAACGACGTCACTTCCCCCGACCTGTATTTGCTCCCCGCCATCGCCGATTACTTCGGGATCAGCATTGACGAGCTGTTTCAGCCGAACATGCAGGGCTACAAAAATAAGGCGGCGCGGCTGTTCGCCCTGTACGAGCACCGGCGGACCACTGAAAATTTTTTGAAAGCATACAAGGAATATAAAAGCCTCATCGCGCAGGGCAAAGCCGACGCCGAGGATTACCGCGATTACGGTATCCTGAACCAGTTCCAGGCGCAGCGGCTCAACCAAAAGGCGGAGGAAGCCCTGAAAAAATCAATCGAACTGGGAGAAGGCCAAAGATTATCCAGCAATACAAGCAAAACAAACATCACCGTCGCCGAGGCCTCGGAGGGGCAGCTGCGCTATCTTTTGGAAAGAACAGGGCGCAATGATGAGAACATCGAGAGGTACGAGCAGGCCGTCAAGGACGACCCGGGAAGAATACGTAATTGGTGTTGCCTGATTGATTCCTATGCCGCGGACGACCCCGAAAAAGCCCTGGCCCTGGCAAGGGAGTGCCTGGTGAAATTCCCGGACGGCGGGGACCTGCTGTTCTTCCGCTGCGCGTATCTATGCAAGGATTTGAAGCGGCTCGGCGAGGCGGAGGCGTATTTCAAAAAGGGCGCCGAGGCGAACCCCGACGACGGCTCGAATTATTACCACATGGCCTTTATGTATACCGAAATGAAAGAATACGAAAAAGCGATAGGCGCCTGGGAAGAGGTCGTCGCCCTGTGCGGGCGCCTGGGCCTGGCGGAGGAGGAGGCGGAGATGAACAGGGAGTGGCCCGAAAAAGAAATCGCGAAATTGCGGGCGCTAATGGATGCTGCCTCTTGACGCGCAGGAAGTTTTTGGTTATAATAGAACAAGAGGAGGTGAGATGATGGCTGAGAAAGTCCAGTACGTGGCCCGGAACAAGAAGGCCTGGCACGAATACTTCGTGCTGGAGGAATACGAGGCGGGCATTGAGCTGTGCGGCACGGAGGTCAAGTCCATCCGGCTGGGGAAGGTCAACCTGAAGGACAGCTGGTGCGGGGTGAAAAACGGCGAGCTGTTCGTCAACGGCATGCACGTGAGCCCCTACGAGCAGGGCAATATCTTCAACCGCGACCCCTCCAGGCCGCGCAGGCTGCTCATGCATAAGCGCGAAATCCTGCGGCTGTTCGGCGAAAGCAAGCAGCAGGGCCTGGCCATCATCCCGCTGTCGCTGTACTTCAAGAACGGGCGCGCCAAGCTGCAAATCGGGCTGTGCAAGGGCAAGAAGCTCTACGACAAGCGGGAGGCCGCCGCCCAGCGGGACGCCAAACGGGACATGGAGCGGCGCGAAGCTTCGTAATCATAAAAATATGACTGAGGGATTTTTCGCTGAACAGCGACCAATCCTTGGACAAGCCAATCTTAAACACCCGAAAGGAAATCTCTGCCATGAAAAAACTCCTGAGCATCCTCCTGGCTGTGCTGCTGCTGGGCAGCGTGGCGACTGTGGGCCTGACCGCCGCGGCCGCGCCCTCGGCGAACACGCTGGTGGACCTGGCCGCCTTTTTCCTCAAGAATGACGCGGCGAAGCTTACCGACGCGCAGCTGAAAACCCTCATCGAGCTGCTGGACGTCCTGAAGCGGGCGGGCTTCAACTACGAGAAAATCCTGGATACCTACAGCGGCAAGCTGCCCATCGCGGCCAAGGCGGCGCTGCACAAGGCCGGGGTGATGAGCTACCCCATCTGGGAGCGCGACGTGTTCTTCAACTTCATCTTCAAGTATTTCCTCCTCGGATTCCTGTGGATGTAAGCCAAAACTTTCCCTTGACCTCCCGCGGAAAATCGGCTATACTGTAAAGGGCGGTTCGTCGCCGCCCTTGTTTCAGCGGGGCTGAAAGGATTTCGACGGGGATTTTGATCCATGGCAAGCGAGCAGCGGCGCGGACCCGCTATACCAAGCCGCAGTTTAGAAATAAACG
>WQTL01000193.1 GCA_009786275.1 Bacillota bacterium
AGCCGTAACCACCGGGGCCAACGTAGCAGTTGGCGGCGCTGCCCTGCACGGCAAGCGTGGGGTTCTTGTAGCACTCTACCAAGTCCGCTGCGTCCTTCAGCTTTACCAAACGCAGCTTGAAGTGTTCAGTTTCATAGACAGGGCATCGTTTATAAGGATTCATCGCAACTCCACCTTTCATTTCTGCTGCTATTATACCATTCCCGCGCCCGAAGCACAAGGAGAAAAACTATGTCATATAGGCGGTTCGCTGGGCTGGGCCTGACGGTTTCCTGACCATTATCCCTGCGCCGCCGCCATGAACCCGCCTATCTTCCGGGCGGCGTCCTCCTGCATTTGGGTGGTGACATGCGTGTAGGTGTCCAGCGTGAAGCCTGCGCTATAATGGCCAAGCGTGTGGCTGAGTGTCTTGATGTCCACTCCGTTTTGCAGCGACAGCGTGGCGAAGGTGTGCCTGAGATCGTGGAACCTAATCTCATCTATGCCTGCCCGCTTGAGCAGTGTTTTCATCTTTCGGGCCACTGCTGGCGGGTCGAGGTAGGTGCCGCTCTTGGGCGAAGGGAACAGCAACGGCTGGTCTGGATGTCGCTCGTGCTCGGCAATCAGTAGATCTATCGTCTGCTTGGGCAGGACGATTTTCCTCACGGCATTCTTCGTTTTCGGCGGCAGAACCTTCAGTTCGCCGTTCACCCTGATGACCTGTTTGCTCACCGAGATGGCGCAGTTGGTGGTGTCGATGTCTGCCCACAGCAGGGCGAGAAGTTCTCCCCGGCGCAGCCCGGATGTGAGTTCGAGGTAGAACATTGCGAGGTATCCGGCCTTGTCAGCCTCCTGAAGGAACCGTCCTATCTGCTCCGGCGGGATGATTTTCATCTCGCGTTTTTCTTTTGGAGGGATGCTGCAACCATGCGCGGGGTTGCTCAGAATCAGCCGCTCGGCCACCGCTTTCTCCAAACAGGAGGAGAGCATCATGTGGATGCTGCGTACCGTTTTCGCGCTCAGGCCAGGATTCGGCAGGGCGTGGTCCGTCTGGATTCTACCGCTGGTCTTGAGGTTGTTGTAGAGCTTTTGGAGATCCAACGAGCTCAACTTCGCCAGCGGAACAGCGCCGACGTAGGGCTTCACATGGTGCCTGATGAACGACTCGTACTGGTTCCGCGTGGTTTCGCGGAGGTTGGGCCGGATGAAATTTTCGTACCAGATGTCGATCCACTCGGCCACGGTATAGGTTGCAATGGTCGGCTCTGGAGCCTGCTCGACCTTCGCCGCGGCGATGGCAGCCTTCAATTTTTTCGCGCACTCGGCCTGGGTTTTGGCCAGCACGTTCTTGTAGATTTGCTTGCCGTCCTCCCGGTAACCGACCGTGAACCGACCCTCCCATCGCCCGTCTTTTCTCTTGCAGATGCTTCCTTCGCCGTTTGCTCTGCGCTTCGCCATAAAAATCACTTCCTTCCAAGCACGACATCATACCACAGTGTTGCTCGGAAGTCCAGACAATTATTTGACCAAGAGCTATGTTTTTCTGCTAACAGGCCGAAGCCCTTGGTACGCTTGGCTTTGAGGCCGATCCTAACAGGTTTTTGCCTATCGCAATGCGTTTATGACAGAAATCGCAATCCCCGAACGGCGTTGCCGATCGGTGTAAGCTGGCTCTGGCGGGCTTCAGCCTGACAGAGCCTTTATCCTGCTTGTTTCTTTCATTCTCTGCCGATGGTCGTGCTTCGGCATTTCACCCTGACCGTTGTGGTGTGTGAGCGAAAACAGCGGGATCGCCACACGCGGCCACACGTGGGCCAACGGCGCGTTTTTCTTCCTCTGCCGTTACCTTACTCGGCTTGGGGAGCAAAGATGGCACACGGGGCCACACGTGGCGCGACACGGGCGTACCCGCCTTAACTCGCCAGCATAGCGGCGAGGGATGAACGGGGTCCGGGGCAGCGCCCCGAGCAAGCAGGCGGACGGCGTATAGCCGGACGCTCTGCTTGCCTCCCTTGGGAGCGATGTAACTGGCGATTTATGCATGGCTTTCGGCGGCGAGTGAGGCTGTTTTCGGCGAGCGGCGGGGTTTTAAATATTCAGACTTCAGCTTTTTCTTATATATCCCCTTCGCCTGCTAAAGTACCCCCCGGCTCACCATGACACCCCCCGAAACGTTCGTGCGCTATTATCGTCTCTGCCATGGAGTGAAGGGTTGTAACACGTTCCTGTCCATCGTGCATGCCAGAAATTATATTCCCAATCGCTTTCCCATCATCCACTTTTTCCATGGCCAGACGGTAAAAAATAGATTCCACATCCCATGCCCAACAAGGTTGACCTGTGTTCGCTTTACATCCGCGCCACGCATCCGTAAGGCATCATAAAGGGGTTCGTTGACCGATTGCTCCACACGGCTGTAGCTGAGCCACATTGGTGTTTGGGCTAAGATGTCATAGGCTTCATCATCCAGAGGGCGGTGAAATTTGTCCTTCGGCTCACACTGCTCCAAATCGAAGAGCCATGCCACGCTGGGCAGGCATGCAGCATAAAAGCCTGGCTTACGCAGGCACTGCATGATCGCCCCGTAACCGCCCATAGAATTTCCAGCGATGTACATGCGGTTACGGTCAACGTTGGGAATCCTGCCGATGATTTCACAGAGAGCCCGGGTGAAATCCTCCGAGTTGTAGTCGTCTATCTCCTGTCCCGTGAAGCCCAGCTGCGGCACGAGCATATGGTAGTCCTGTCGTCGAAGAATGCGTAGAAGCTTAGCTCCCCGCAGGGAGAGATGACCATCATAGCCCCAGCCACCTGCGCCGTGGAGGAAGACCAATAGGGGCCTGTCTTTATTCCCCTTCGGGCTGCGGAGACTGTAGCGGAGCATTACTTTCGCACCCGGCTCGCCGTAGGCATATCGCAAATCCTTGGAAGAGCATTTGACGGAGCCCTCTTGCACAATCGTGGACTTGTCCAATCCGGCGCAGAAAGCCGTATCGTGTTCCTGCCATTGCTTGCTTGTTTCGCGTATTGCCGCCCGTTCGCGCATCATGGCAGGCATTTTTTGTTTGAAGTTCCGGGAAACGTGGTTCTTTATCAATTCAACCGAATCCGCCGCCACTTTATAGCTCCGACATTTGTCATCGCAGATCGAGCCTATAGCGTTATGCTCGCCCAATATGCGCTGCAATAAAGGCAAGGCATCGTTATCAAACTCCACAAATGCACCGTAGTCTGGCATCTCCGCGAGCACCCGGAACGGTGGCTGAACCAGAGTACCGTAGTCTGTGTCATTGATGTAAACCTGCGTGTAGTACACGGAAATCTCCCCTTTCGTCTCTCGAAATATCATAGCACATCCTGCCCCAATTTGCAAGGCAGAAATTGCTTTAGTTAGCTAGAACTATTTCGGGACCAAGAGGCCTCGAGTTCGAATCTCGACACTCCGACCAGTCGAAAACCCTTGACGCATAAGGCGTTGAGGGTTTCTCTTTTTCCCTCGGAACAGCCGTTTTTTGCCCTGTTCTAACACCTATTCTAACACTTTCCGCTAAGCGCGCCAGCAAGCGACTGCGCGATGGTCTGCTTGCGTTTCATGTCCAGGTGGGCATACGTGTTCGCCGTCAACGTAATATCGGCGTGCCCCAACCATTCCTGTACATCTTTCAAGCTAAAACCCTGGGCGATTAACAGGCTCGCGCAGCTATGCCGCAAGTCATGGAAGCGAATATGCGGCAGTTCGTTTTGCCGGAGCAGGTCGAGAAACCTGTGGCTCACGTAGTCAGGCGAGTAGGATTTCCCGCTGGCCCACTTGAAGATGTACGGGCTTTCCTCGTATTCCCTGCCCATCAGACGGCGGTTC